>CAZQIT010000001.1:0-5289 GCA_964592995.1 uncultured Nitrospirota bacterium
GTTTTATTGAAGTACGACCGCCGGTCATACCATAACTTCTGTTGGAAGGATATTGATGAAGGGATGTGGCCGTGCGACACGGAATGCCCGGAACGAATATTACGGCGGCTGACACCGCTCGATGACCCGGCCTTTCCCGGATCACCGGCGAGCAAAGAAAACGCCGCGCAATGGCGGGAGGCATGCTGGGCGCGGATTCATACCCGCAAGCAGCGCCCGCCGCTCAAAAAAGGCGTGCGGCTGATACACGCCACTGGCGTTCGTTTCGGTAATGGACTGACACTGCACGAGTTCGTGGTGCTTGATCCGCGCTCGACGGTCGTTACCGGGCCGGACGGCGGTCGATATCGCCTGACGAGGGAGATAATCGCGGCGTGCGAAATGGCTGCCTGACGGCGTAACGCAACAACCAACCTCAACGGGGAGCAATCCCCGCTGGGGGTGTCTCCCTGTTGGTTTCTTATCTCAACCACAAGGAGACCAATTCATGCAACGTATCAAGATACCGGTAGTCATCGGAAAGAATCGGCTTCGAGGAAGCTCGATCGGCGCTATGGTCGATTGTGATTTCGGCGATAACCTCCAAACGCTCCGTCGCATTTTGCGTGACGAGGCGTTGGCGGCGGATGTCGATCCGACCCAGGCTTGGATGGTGGATGCCGTCAGAGGCATTCTTCGTTTGTACGAAGAATCCTTGGCGGCCTGGCAGGAGAATCGTGATGGAACTGTTGGCCATATATTCGAGGCCGCATTTCCGTCCGGTCAATCACTGTTGCTGGGTGACGCACGCACCTTGGCACTCATCCGCGCCTAGCCGTTCAACCGTCAAACATTAATCACCCCAACGGGGAGCAATCCCCGCAGGGGGCTGCCTACCCGTTGATTTTTTCTTTCAACCAATGGAGGCAATAACCATGGCTTTAATGTTCCAGCGTCTTGTGCGCAATTTTATTAAAAACGGGTATTATCCGACCGATTCGGAAACCACCCAGCGTATCTTAAACGCATTGGCTCCGGCCAAGGTGGGCGGGATGCGCATCATCGATCCATGCTGCGGCGAGGGTATTGCACTTGCCGAGTGCAAGCATCACCTTGGGCTGGCGTCAGAGGCCTTCGGCGTGGAGTATGACGCTGAGCGGGCCTGGCATGCGAAGTCAGTCCTGGATCGTTGTATCCACGGCGATTTCCAGGACTGCATCATCGGCAAACGGCAATTCGGACTTTTGTGGCTCAACCCGCCGTATGGCGATCTGGTGTCCGATAAGGCGGATACCGGCGAGCGCGGTGGCAAGGGCCGTAAGCGGCTGGAGAAGCTGTTCTATCAGCGTGCCATGCCCGCATTGCAGTTCGGTGGGGTGATGGTGTTCATCATCCCCCGTTACAGCCTGGATGCCGAACTGGCAGTGTGGATTGCCCGGCATTTCGACCGTGTGCAGGTCTACGCCGCGCCGGAGCAGCAATTCAAGCAGATCGTCGTGTTGGGTGTGCGCAAGCGTGTCGGCGCGGCCAACGGTGCCGATGCAACGGAAACCATGACCCGCAAGCATCTCGACGCTGTGAGTGGTGGCGCGGTACTTGAGGAGTTGCCGGAGGAGTGGCTCGACGCGCCGTATGCGGTTCCGGTCGCGCCACAAGGTGATGCGGTCTTCGCCTACACGCGGATGGATCCCGTGCAGCTGGCGGAGGAGGTCCAGCGCTACCGGTGCCTGTGGGATCAATTCGGCCTGAAGTTCGGCCGCATGTCGACCCAACATCGACGCCCGTTGCGGGCGCCGTCGGACTGGCACCTGGCCTTGCTGCTCGCGGCTGGACAGGTCTCCGGTGCGGTGACCTCCAATGATGGCAGGACGTTTGTCATCAAGGGGGATACCTTCAAGGAGAAATCTGTGAAGTCGGAGATGCAGGAGCGGGAGGGTGGCACCTTTTCCGAGGTGCGTATCCACACCGACAAGTTCGTGCCTGTGATACGGGCCCTGGATTTCACACCGGGGCCGGATTATGGGCGGGTCGTGACGATACGCTGAACTGATTGTTTTATTGTTTTCGACTGTAACCCCATCGGGGAGGACACCTCCGATGGGGTTCCTCCATCGATGGGTTTTCTAACCCAACGATAGGAGCATTAAGATGAGCAGTGTAACTACGGACAAAGAACTGCAGGAAATTTACATTGTGAGCTACGAGCTGGCCTACCAGCATCGCGTCAATATCTGCGTCCGGGCGGAGAATTCCGGACAAGCCGAGGCTGTGGCCCAGGGCGCATTCGACAACGGAACGCTCTGGGACAAAGGTAACCCGGGCTGCTACGTCGTCTATGACGACTTCGAGGAAGAGGACGACAACGTCCTTTGCTTTGAGGCCAGGGGCGCGACAGCGGTGGATTGTGTACCAGACCGCACCGTCGAGACGCTACGTCTGCACGAAGTAGCTTGGACCCTGCTACAGGCCGCCAAGGCGGTCGTTGCCAACTGGGAGGGCGGGGATCTGGCTGCGGCGGTCAGGAATCTGGCCTCGGTCGTGAGCGAGGCGGAAACGCTACGGTAAGGTCACAGAGGAGGTCCACGATGACACAGACGCTGCTTGAATGGCTGGGCTGTCTAACCGGTCTGTTGGGCGCCCTGCTGCTGGCGCACAACAGTCGATATTCGGGTTACGGCTTCGTGGCATTTCTGGTTTCCAACACGTGCTGGATTGGTTACGGTGTGCTTGGTGAATCCTGGGGGCTGGTGGTGATGCAATTGGGCTTCACAGCCACCAGCGTCCTCGGTCTTTACCGTTGGTTTCCAGGCTTGCGACGGCCGTGATCCGTGGTGTCAATTAAACTACAATCGCCCCCGCACAAGCGGGGGCTTTCCCAAACCTGCGCATGCGCCGTAGGCTTGGGAAAGCGATCGAGATAGTGTTCTCTCAAAATTGAGTTTTAACCGTGGCGACTGCGGCTTCAGTCGCGCCATTGCTGACTTCGGTCAGCGCCCATGTGCCCATGCACATCCTCGGATGTGCCGGACCGTACCCACGGGCACAGCGATCGCGACATTGTCCCGCCCGTAAAGGGCGCAATGCCTCATTGTCACCTCATTGTGCCCTTCACGGGCATCACGGTGATCACGGGGAGATCGCCGGTCCATCTTCAAACCTGCCACATCGATGATGATGCGGTTTCTTCAACCACCCATCCGGGGAATCACATTCCCGGCAGGGGCGTGTGCTTTCCTTGGATTTTTTGTTTACAGGAGAAAAGCACGATGAAGAAGACCTATCGCGTCGTATGGGAAATCGATATCGACGCAGACACCCCGCTGGAGGCCGCGAAAGAGGCTTTAAGCATTCAACGCGACAAAGGCAGTGAAGCCACCTATTTCTATGTGGTGTATTCACCCGAGGGACATGTCAGCGCCTATTCGGATAGGGTATTGGGCCATTGCACCGGCCACGCGCGGCTGTATAGCGTCGACACTGCCGAGGATGATGCTGATGCAGTAGTCAGCCTGAAGTAGCGGCCATTTTTTATTACCTTCTATTTACCCGCAGGGGCAGAACCACGCTCCCCTCCGGGGCCGTGGACTGCCCCTTTTTTTTCAACCGCAAAAGGAGCAGATCCATGAGCACTACCACAACAGAAACCAATACGCCGTTATCACTGACGGCAATTCACATACCGGAAGACGCGTCGTTAACGGGGTTCGTGAAAGCGAACGCGCTGGATGACTGGGGGGACGGCCCGCGCTGGGCGTCGTTCACAATCAACAACGCCTGGCTTGCCGATTTGCAGAAGTTTGCCACCATAGTGCGAGACAACAAGTTCGCTCTCGCGGAAGTGGCGGAGGGCGCTGTGTGGGACAACGAGGACGAGCATCGCATTCGTGGTAATCGACTGGTTATCACGGATGACAGCTTTTGGTTTTCGGCGTATCCCAAGCATGCCAACTACGACGTGGAAACCACCGCAATCGGTTTCAGCAGTCTTGTCAAAGCTGTTACCGATGCGGTGACAGACTGTCGACATACGATCTTCTTCGATCTGGACGATCAGGAAATCGAAGAAATCAAGGCGCTTTTAATGTAGCGATTTTTTATTATTTTTATCCACCCTTCAGGGGCAAATCATTCCCCTGTAGGGGCGTGGTTTGTCCTTGTTTTTTTCAACCACAAGAGGAGCACACCATGAATGCTGTTGCAGAAACTGTATTGGATGATATCAATCATCTCGATGTTGCCGCCGAGGGCGAGGTTATCGCCCCATGTGCCAATATTATTCCACTGTCGCAGTTCGTCGCCGATTTCGGCGAGGGTCTGCTGGCGGCTGTCAGCCGCCAAAACCCGCCCGTCTATGACGGGTGCCCCGATTCCCGCCGTGAGGCGGTGATGATGGGGATCAAACGCAAGCCGTTCCCGGCCCAGCAGGATGTTGTGCAGGCGGTCACGCGGTTGCTGATCGACCACGGCGCGCCCGCCGCGGTCATCAACGCCGAGATGGGCACCGGCAAGACCATGATGGCCATCTGTACCGCCGCCGTCATGCATGCCGAAGGCTACAAACGCACGCTGGTGATCTCTCCGCCCCACCTGGTCTACAAGTGGCGGCGCGAGATTCTGGAGACCGTGTCGGGGGCCCGGGTGTGGGTGCTCAACGGCCCCGACACGCTGCGCAAGCTGTTGCAGCTGCGAGCCATGCTCGATGTATCAGCGCCGTGCGAAGGACAGGAGTTCTTCGTGCTGGGGCGGGTGCGGATGCGCATGGGCTTCCACTGGCGTCCGGCGGTGGCGGTACGCAAGCTCCATCGCCGCCAACATGCCGAGGAAGGCAATGGGGCCTCGCCGTCGTTTGTGCGAACCGTGAAACTGGCGGCCTGTCCGCGTTGCGGTGCGGTGCTGACGGATGCGGAGGGTCATCCTCTGACGCCCGAAGGCTATCATGCCAATGCGGGTGACAGCCGCACGGCCTGCCCGCAATGCGGTGAGCGGTTGTGGACCCTGATGCGCCCCGGTGAGGTCAAGGACCGGGCGGCCCAGGTGGTTGATGCGCTGTGCCAGATCCCCACCATCGGCCCCAAGACGGCACAACGGCTGGTGCAATACTTCGGCGCAGACATGCTGTCGGGGATGCTCGTTGATAACGTCTATGAGTTTGTCAATCTCATGGACGAAAACGGCGATCTGGTGTTCTCCGACCGCAAGGCCCAGCGTATCGAACGGGCCTTGGGCACGACGGAGTTCGCCTTCGGTCAGGGCGGCTATCAACCCACGGAGTTCATCAAGCGCTACCTGCCGGATGGCTATTTCGACCTG
>CAZQIT010000002.1:0-4792 GCA_964592995.1 uncultured Nitrospirota bacterium
GAGGGGACGCTGCTGCTGGACGCGATGCGCGAGATCGGCATGGAAGTCCCCGCCATGTGTTATCACTACACCTTTTCGTCGTTTGGCTCCTGCGGCATCTGTCTGGTGGAGGTGGAGGGAAAGAACAACAACGTCCGCTCCTGCACGGCCAAGATCACCGACAAAATGGTGGTGCGCACGAACACCGAAAAGATGGCCGACGCGCGCAAAAAGGCCGTCGAAAAACACCTCACCACCCATCCGCTCGACTGCCCCGTCTGTGACGCCGATGGCAAGTGCGAGTTGCAGGATATGGCCTACAGCCTGGGCGTCTACGACATCAAAAAGGCGGTGCGCAAAAACATCCCCGAAGACACCCGTAGCGTGGCGCTCGACTTCAACATGGAACGCTGCATCCTCTGCGGCCAGTGCATCAATGTCTGCAAAGAGGTGCAGGAGATCGACGCCCTCTGCTTCTATAAAAAAGACGGCAAGACCCACGTGGGGGCGCATGGGGGAGTCCCGCTGGATTGCGAATTTTGCGGGGACTGCTTGGCCGTCTGCCCCGTCGGGGCCATCGTCAGCCGTTTTTCCAAATACGCCTTCAAACCCTGGCAGCTCAAAAAAACCGAGACCACCTGCACCTTTTGCTCCGACGGTTGCGCGATGACGCTGGAATCGGAGGGCCCGCGCATCACGCGTGTGACCTCGAAGCTGTCCTATTTTTCAAAGTGGGGCGGCGAGATGGAGCCGGGGGATGGGCACGGGGGCCTCTGCGTCCGAGGGCGGTTCGGATTCCAGTTTGTCCAAAGCGACGCGCGGCTCTCCAAACCCCTGGCCAAAATCGCAAAAGACGACGACCGGCAGGTGGAAATCCCTTGGTTTAAGGCGATGCCGCTCGCGGCCCGGCGGCTCTCGGAGATTCGGGCGCAGCATGGCGGCGGGGCGATTGCGGGCCTCATCTCTGGCCGCTGCACCAACGAAGAGGTCTACCTGTTTGGTCGGCTGATGCGCGGGGTGCTCGGCACGAATCACATCGACACTGCCGCGAGATATGGCCACATGAACTCCGTGCGGGCGATGCAGGAGACGCTGGGCGTCGGCTGGAGCACCACCTCTTACAAAAAGATCACCCTCGCTGATGTGATTTTCATCATCGGCTCCGACCTCACCGAGACGCATCCGGTGGCGTCCCTGCGGGTGAAGGAAGCGAAGAACAAGTTCAAAGCCAAGGTCATCGTGGCCGACAGCGTCCGGACGAACATGCAGGCCCTCTGCACGCATCCGCTGTCGCTTGGAGTCTCGGCAGTGGCGACAGCGGCCCTGGCGATGGGCCTCATCAAGGCGGTGGTGCAAAATGGCTGGGTGCATCCGTCGTTTGCCCAAAAATATCCCGACGCCCTCGCCGCCTTTGTACAAAGCACTGCGGCGCTGTCAGAGGAGGCGGTCAGCCAGGCGTGCGGTGTTTCGTGGGAGAAAATTGCGGAGGCGGCACAGCTTTTGGCGCAGTCCCAGCGCGGGACGATCCTCTGGGGCGAGGGAATCACGCAGGTTTCGGGGGGCTATCAGAATGTCCTGCGGCTGATTGATCTGGCGATGCTCACCGGCCTTCTGGAGAAGGAAGGCGGCGGGCTTCATCCCATCTGTGAAGAGAACAACGAACAGGGGGCGGTAGATATGGGGGGCGTGGCCGAGTTTCTGCCGGGGCAGGTTTCGGCGGCGTCCTTCTCTCAAAGATCGCGTTTTGGCGCAGCCTGGGGCACGACACTGCCCGAGGGGCGCGGCCTCACGTTGCCCGAAATGATCGCGCAGGCGGTGGAGGGGAAAATCAAGGCGCTCTGGGTGGTGGGCGAAAATCCGTTGGGGACGCTGCCCGCCACAATGGGTGTGCGGGAGGCGTTGGCAAAGATCGACTTTGTCATCTGCCAAGACCCGTTCCTCACCGAGACGGGGCGGGCCGCAGACCTGGTGCTTCCCGCCGTCCCATTTGCCGAAAAGGAGGGGACATTCACCAACGCGGAAGGAAAAATCAGGCCGGTGAATCGGGCGTTCGATCCAAAGGGCGAGGCACGGCCTGACTGGAAAATCTTCTCCGAGATGGCCAAACACCTGGGCCAGCCGCTGGCGTATCGTTCGCCGGAAGAAATTCGGGAGGAGATTGGCCCACTCGTTCCCGGCTACTTTGCCGGAGCGCGCCCCGCGATTCACGAACGGACGCGCTACATGGACGCCGATTTCTGCGACGGGATTGCGGGTCGGTATTGCCTCGACGACGTTGCGCCGCCGGATGCCGCCTATCCCACCACGCTTCGCCTCAATCAGGTCATCTATCATTCGGGCAAGCTCTCCACGCAGGACAGTGCCCTGATGAAAATCTACAGCCAACCGACGCTTTCCATCAGCACGGCAGACGCAGCGGCACTGGATGTCAAAGCGGATGATTCGGTGCGGTTGGTCTCCCCGCTGGGCGAGGCGGTGCGGGTGGTCGAAATCAGCGACGCGATCCCCTCCGGCCTGGCACTCTTTCCGGAACACTTCGCCCAGCCGGAGGTGCGCGACCTGTTGCCGGTTGCGGTCGATCCGGTCACGCACGTTCCCTATTTCAAATGGGGTGCCGTCACCCTGTCGAAGGTGGTCTGCGACGGCCTGGCCGTCCTTGCGTCCCACACGGGGGATGAGGCGGGGGAACGGTTTGCGTGAACCGCATCGTGTTTTCTCAACATGCGCTGGATCAGATTACACGTCGAGGCGCCACGCCATCGGAAGTGGAAGTAACCCTCCAGGAGGGAGAACCCGTTCCGGCCAAGAAGGGGCGACGGGGTTATCGCAAGAACTTCCCCTATTCTTCTGTCTGGAAGGGAACGTTCTACGAAACAAAGCAGGTGTTGGCCATTGTTGTGGATGAAGGTGACGCGCTGATCGTTATAACGGTTTACGTCTTCTATTTTGGGGCTCCATGATGAAGATCAAATATGATACCGAGGTGGATGCACTGTACATCGCATTGAAAGCGGAGACCGGGCCGGTGACGACCGTTCGCATCAACGAAGATGTCGCGATTGACTTGGGTCCTTCGGAGGAGATGGTCGGAATTGAGATTTTGAGCGCGTCTGAGCACATGGAATTCGTTCAAAAGAAACCGATGATCGCGATGGAAAATCTCTCTCTTGCTTAATGGGGACAAATGATGAGGGCCGAGCGATGACTCAGACCATGAATATAGAAGAGATTAGAACCCAATTTGACACGGAATGGGTGTTGATTGAGGACCCACAAACGAACGAAGCGCTGGAGGTTTTGGGCGGCACGGTGCTCCATCACAGCCAGGATCGAGATGAGGTATACCGCAAAGCCGTGGCGCTCCACCCCAGGAGAAGTGCCGTACTCTACCTGGGTAAACTCCCAGACGACACTGCGGTTGTGTTGTGAGCCATGCGTTCGATGCGCAACAGGGTTTGATCATCGTTCCCACCGAATTGATTGGCCCTCTGGGAAGCATTATTCTACGGCTGGCGTTGGACACGGGAGCAACAAGCACACTGATCAATGTCGGGCCGCTTACGGCGGTCGGTTACGATCCCTCCCTCGCACCGGATCGTGTTCAGGTAACAACGGGAAGCGGCGTTGAATATACCCCGCGTGTTTTGGCCACCCGTCTTATGGCCTTGGGGCAGGCGCGTTGTGACTTCCCTATTCTGGCGCACACGTTGCCACCCAGTGCCAGTGTGGATGGACTGCTCGGCCTGGATTTCTTACGCGGACATGTGTTGAGCATTGATTTTATCAACATGACCATCACAATGCGGTAATGGCGTCGTCGAAATGAAGATTCGCTATTTTTCAGACACGGATACCGCGCTGATCGACTTTTCAGATGCGCGGGTGGCCGAAACCAGGGAGATTTCGGACAGCCTGTATATCGACCTGGATGAACAGGGTAACCTGGTCAGCATGACGATTGAACATGCAAAGGCGCAGGCCCACCTTGAAGAGGTCTCCTTTCTGCAGATGGAAACGAGTCCTGTGTGACGTGGCCTGGCTGTCCTCTCATGCCACGCAGAGGTGGCAATGGCAACAGAAATGCGGCGACGGAGAGGAGGGCGGGTGCCCATGCGTACCATAGAATTTGAGACGGAGTTAGAGGGTTCCCGTGTGCTGAATGTGCCGGAGAATGTGGCGGCGCGTCTGCCCCAGACGGGCCATGCAAAGGTTATTGTCTTGCTGCGGGACGACGAAGACGATACCCTCTGGCGGCACGCGGCCTATGCGCAATTTATGAAGGACGACAGCCCGGAAGACGCCGTGTATGATCGATACGTATAGTTTCGGAGGCCTCTTCATCTGTCGTTTTCCTTTTACGTCCGGCGCCTTCAGCAAACCGCGCCCCGTGCTGGTTCTGTTCGACTTGGAAGCGGATGCTGTGCTCTGTCGCGTTGCATCCTCAATACATGCCACCGATTGTGACGTATCCATTCGGGATTGGAGGGAGGCCGGACTTGAAAAACCCTCTGTCGCTCGCTTGAATCGGTTGGTCACTGCTGAGAAGTCACTGCTCAGCCGTCGTTTGGGGCGAGTGAGTCCGTTTGACGCGGACGCTGTGCGGTCGGCATGGAACCGGCGCATGATCCTGTGATATTCAGCAATCGTCGTGGCGTGCCCGTCTGAAAGAGGAGAGGAAATCCGTTGACCTTACAATATCTGCTGGATCGCATCACGTTTAAGGAAATCCTCAAAGGGCTGAAACTCACCTTTGGGCACATGTTTGTCAAAGAGGTGACGCTTCAATATCCCTACGAGAAGTTGGCCATCCCCG
>CAZQIT010000003.1:0-7316 GCA_964592995.1 uncultured Nitrospirota bacterium
GACCTGCCCCAAAGCAGAGCGGTTCTTCCCGAATAGATGCCCCAGAAGATGCTGGGGCAATGCGGGCCCATTGGCAAGGGGCATCGGCATTATTCACCGCAAGGGCAGCGTGCCCTGCGAGGGCAGCAGCCCCTGCGGGGGTTCGCATTGGGAAAATCCTGGTGAACCAGGCTGTAACCGCCTCGATCACCTCTTCAGGCAACACAGCATCATCCATCGCGTCAATCATCATCCCCGTATATCCGGGGAGTCGCTGATATTCCGGGAATCCCCCCAACTGGGAGATCCGGTCGGCCAGGCGCTGCTCGTCAGAGACTGCGTCGCGCGCAAGGAGCAATACGGTCCGTGGCGGCTTTCCCTCGGCCTTCAGCAGATCAATGTGGGCCAAATCAGATAACGCCTCATGGGTCATCAGAAAACCGGCAATATCCTCTCCCTCTGAAATTTTAGGAGCAGGGGAACTCTCACCCGGATTGCACAAGGCAATCCTGCTATAGGCCCGCATCTCCCGAACGCATGATTTGCCTCGGAGACAGGGCGCCCAGAGGGCAATCGCCTCCGCATCCCCTCGTTCGAGCGCTGCGGTCATGGCAAGTGTCCCTCCGAGTCTTAGCCCAAAGAGACTCACGCGAGACAGTCCGGATCGTCTCCGGATTTCATCCATTGCCAATCCGATGCTGCGCACCCAACTTGCAACACGCCCTGGATCTGAATCGGTCCCCGCAGAGTTGCCGGTGCCGTCATAGTCAAATCGGAGAACGGGAAAACCGGCGCGAGACAGCCGAAGCGCCAGAGCCCTGTAAAAGCGATAGGCCCGCAAATATTCAAACCCAATGGGATAACATAAGACGAGGCCACAGTCTCGCGTCAGGGGAGGATGTGGCGGATGAAACCAGCCAAAGATCGGTCTCTCCGGGGGGCCAAAATAGCAGGGAATCTCCGAACGATCCTCCCCCGGGGAATCCCATAACTGGGGCGTCTCGTTATGGGTCATCACGACGTCACCCGGATGTTGACAGGAGAAGCGGCGTTCAAAGCCCAAACCGTGCCGCCGGGGGGACGCTCTGGACCCTCGACATTCAGTCCAAAGGCAATAGCGGAAGTCAGCCGGATGACTCGCGGCTGACCTGCCTCCAGATGAAAATAGTTATCCTCTGGAGAATAGCCCTTGATTTCGATTGCAACAGATTGCGCAAAGCCCTGGGCCTTGACGGTCAACTCCCAGACACCCTGGGGGGAGCGGGCCACCGCCGCTTCGAGCCCAATATCGGCACGCTGTTCCGAAGGGAGCCCCTGTGGAAAATAAAACGCCTGCGCAAGGCACTGATCCTGTTCAAACAAGGTGGCCACCACCAGATCGTGTCCCGGCGGTCCGAAACGATAAGCGTAGGTCATATCCAGAAAACCGTCAAACAGTTCGGCCAGCGTGATTTCCTGTTGGCCATGAGAGGGAAGCGCAAGCGACAACGTCTTCTCGGCAACCCGCACGCGCCCCTCGCGGTAGAGCGCAATCCGCAACGAAACGCCCCGCGCATGAGCCGTCTCGTTGACTAAGTGACATTGTAAACCGTTCAACCCCTCGTCCGAGAAAAAAAGCGTGAGCGGGGTAAAAACGCGTTTGAGATAATAATAGGCGGCCTTGGGGTGTCCAAGGGAGTCAACAATTCCCCAGCCCGCGCCGGGATAGAGGTCTTTATAAAACCAGACCAGACCGCCTCGGCAAACAGAGCGTTCGCGCCGCCATTCCGAAAAAACGGCGGCCATCACCTCGCCGGTCACCACACGCGACAGGGCCAGATACCGGTCCGGATTGGCATATCGAAGCGGTACGGGATCTATCCCAAAGAGCGCTTTGAGATAATGATCCCGAACATCCTCAAAATCCCACCCGGACCCCGAATCACGAGGCGTTCCCGCCTTCCATCGGGGGTGATGAATGACAGCCTCCCGAGACTGAAACACCTCGCGGAGCGTTTGCGCGGAGGGAACATTCGCAAATCCAAGGCATTCGGAGGCAAAGCGCACTTCGCTGCGCCGGGCGTCTGAAAGCGGCCGCAAATAGGCGCCCACCCCATAGTAATGGGCTGCGCCAGTGTTGACCTGAAACGGGAGCGCTCCACCCGTCGGGGTGGCGGGGAGGTAAGGAAGATCGTGAAGATATTTCCTGCAGAGCGCGGGAATTTTTTCATAAAAAAGAGGAGAGCGCCACTGGCTTCTTTGGAGTCCCAGCATGGCCACTTGCTGTTCCACTTCGCTGTTGCCACACAACAGGACAAGACAAGGGTGAAGCTGCAGGCGATTTAAGATCTGACGAACCTCCTCTTCCACCTCCGCCATAAAGGGGATATCGGCATCGGGATAGTCCATGTTCGCAAACATCAAATCCTGCCAGACTAAAATCCCCATCTCGTCACAAAGGTCATAGAAAAGATCCGTCTCATAAACCATTGTGCCGCTTAAACGCAGCATGTTGATCCCCGCGTCACGCGCAAGTTGAAGGGCCAATCGGTAAGACGCCGTATCTCCCCCGAAGGAGACGGCATCCAGGGGCGTCCAACAAGCGCCGCGACAAAAAACCGGACGATCATTGATTTTAAAACCCGAATCCCACTGAACGGTTCTAAAACCGATCCAGCCAAGGTCAAGGGTCACTGGCGTTCCAGAAACCTCTACGCAAATCGTGATGCGATAACGGGATGGCGTTCCATGCGTATGGGGCCACCAAAGCGCAACGTCGGGCATACGGGCCTCGCCCGAGAAAATCATGCCACCCGCAGTGGCCGTGCCACCCGCAGTGGAGGCGGGGCCTCTGCCATCCGTGCCACCTTCTTCCGAACGACAGGTTAGTGGAAACGATATCCCTTCAATCACCAGCGAGGCATTCCTGATCTGTTGTTTTTGGAGTGTCTGAAGATGAATATCCGCTGTCACGACGCCCTCGCCCCCTTCAACGCTTGTCTTGATCTCCGCCTGATGGACCCGCAGATGAGCGCACTCTTCAATAAAAATCGGTCGCCAGGGCCCCACGGGGGTGGCATAAGGCGCCCAACCCGGCATCCGGCCTAATAACGTCGTCCGAAACCAACGTAAATTCTGATGCTCAACCAGACGCGTACGCCACCGAGGTCGGGGCCGTTTTGTCTTGATGGCCGCATTCAGCGATTCGAAGCGGATATACAGCTCGTTTTCCTGCCGCAGCAGGGCGGTCACGTCGCAATCATGAGAGACAAACATATTTCGGGAATGGAGGATCGACGTGCCGTTGACCCAGACCTCGGCGAGGGTCGCCAGCCCTTCAAACCGGAGAAAACGGGGAAGGGATGAGGGGGGAAGGGTGAACCGAACGCGATACCACGCATCCTGGGCGTCGAAGTCATGGCGGGTGTCAATGTCCCATCCCCCTGCCGTTCGCCATGCTGCCGCCACAGTGCCTGGAACTGCTGCGGGCATCCAATCCCTGTTGGCAGCAAGGAGGGATTCTGGGTCCACAGCCTCGCCGGCGCGCGTGGTCGTCATCTCCCAGCCGTCGGCCAAGGGGAGCAGACGGTGACCCTCAATCTTTCCGATCTTTGCCATCGTTTTCTAAGGTAGCGGCGCAAAGTCCTGCGCCGCTACGGTCATGTTCGTTTCATCAACCGACATATTGTTTTTTTACTTTTTGCATGGCCGCTTCCCAGGAGGAGGCCATGGTCTGAATGAGCACTGCCTCCGGCTGCTTTTTCAGATTGACCGCACGGGCAATTTTAAACTGGAGCGCTTTGGCCGCAGTGGACACGGCCCTCAAGTCATTTTCGGCACCATCGATCCGCAAGGGGTGCGACCCCTGCGAGGGGTGCGGCCCCTGCGAGGGGTGCGACCCTGCCTGGTCAAGCCACTCCAAATAGTTGGCAGCCAGCTCACACGCGGCACCCACCTGTCGAAGCGTGGCAAAGGCGTAGCGGTGAAAGGCGGCCAGACCTTCTTGAGAGAGACTTTTCATGTCATCGCCAAATCGCGCCAGATAGGACAAAAAAGGGTTCGAGACCGGTCTGCGTATAAGATACGATTTTAAAAGCGCGACCGACTGATCCAGACAAGCCGGGGCGGAATAACTTTGAAATCGATCGAATTTTACAAATTCCACATAGGGCGGAAGCGCAACCGCTGCGGCAGCAAATAACCCGTCAAAATCCTCCCCGCCCAGCGCGTAATACCCCGTGTTATGAAAATAGCCGATGCGCTTGCCTTCCGGATCAATCTCCTGAACGGCAACCGTCGTTTTGGTGTGTTCCGTTTTATAGCTAACCCCCGCCACATCCGGCAGAAAAAAGGCATCCACCTCGACCAGAACCAACCGGCCCCTCCGAATCTGTTCCTCAATCTGCCAGGGAAGCAATCGAAAGATGGCCAACTCCTGTACTTCAATGCCATACAGGGACTGCAAATCAGCGAGGGGAGGCTTAAAAAATGTCCACTGATCCCCCTCAAAATCAATCCCCAGGGTAAAGGCCATGCAGGAGATCGGATCAGATCCAAGCGTCGCGAGGACCTCAATCCACAGATCAACGTAGCAGTTGGTCTCGGGCCAGATCCGGGCCTCACGATGCAGCCAATGGGGGGTATAGTGGCCAGGATCAAGGGGCCAGAGGGCGCTTACGGCCATAATTTTGATCGCACCGCCACAGGCCAGCTTTCGGGCGACATCCCATGGGTTTTAAAGAGCGCCAACACAACACGCTCCAGACCCGCGCCGAAACAGGCGGTGTGGGCGATTTCTCCGGACGGATTTTTGATGTTAAAGAGGTCGCCGAAATGGTCCTGATGATAGTTAAACGACATCACCGCAGTCGGCTCTTCCACCGAGGTAATGGGCGTTCGGATTTCAAATTTGAGTTGCTGATCTTTCTGATTGACCGCCATCATCTTGCCCCCTCGGCCAAAAAATGGGTCTGACGCAACATCCGTAGAAAGAGGGACTTCCAGGGCCTTCAAGATTTCACCCCCACGTTCCATCCACCGTCTTCGGAAAGCCATCGCGGTTTCAGGGGTCCCAAGATGAACAAACTCGCGCATTCGAAATACCTGCATCCGCGCCGGATCATCAGACGGCTCATGACGGAAACAATAGGAACAGACATCGAACAGCCGCCCCCCCTCCGGCAAAATACCCGTCGCCATGGGATAGATGGGATAGCAAGCCGCCGACGTGAACATCACCTCGGTCATCTTCTGAAATGAACTCCAATCACGACCTTCATCCAGACAAGAGACAAAGGCCGCATAATCACTCTGGGTCCCTTCGAAGGAGAAGACCGACCCCGCCAGATGGGGAAACGATTTTAAAAAACCGCTTTGTTCATAATGTTGCCGATTGACCAGGGGGGGAAACCAAACCCCCTCGGCGCCATCCCCCGAGGCGACCTCGGTGAGAAGGCGATTAAACTGCTGGAGCACGTCCTCAAAGAGGGGGCCCCGCCCGTAGAGACCCGGCACCCCCGAGGGAATCAGAAGTCGGTGGGCCGTGAGTTGGTCCAAAAATTCTTTTCTGGCATTTTTTACGTCCATCGACTTATTCCCCTCTATAGGCTTAAGCGTCGTCTTTATGGATGAGAAGCAGCGAGGCATTGGTGGCTAAAATACGATCGTTGTTGATCATCAACGGGGCGGAATGGACGTCGCGCAGATATCGCCCCAGTCCATATTTTGAGTCGTTTTTATACCCTTCAATGCCACAAATAAACAGGGCCTGCTCCACAACCCGCACCGCACCGCTGGAAAGGGCTATTTTTAGATTGTTGATCAGGAGAGAAAATCCAAAACCCGACAGTAAATCGGTCTTCCCAGAATCAAGAATCGCTGCATACTCGCTGATCGCGCCGTGAAGATCCGCCCGCATCGATTGAAGCTGTTGGGAGGCCTCCGCAAGCCGAATGGCGCCGGGTGGCGTGATGCCGGGTTGTTTCCGTGCGGCCGCACGGACATAGGCCCCCGCCCGAGCCATGGCACCCATGGCAATGCCTAACCAACAGGAGGACCAGAGCAGATGGGCAAACGGCACCATCGTCTGGACTGCGATATCCCCGAAGGGAACCGGCAGGATCTGTCCTTCTTCAAATTCTGCAGAGAGCCGAAAGGGAGGACTCATGGTCCCGCGCATCCCCACGGTATCCCAACTCCCCGTCCTCTCAAGGGCATAGTCGTCGCGTCTTAGCAGAACGAGCACCTGATCTCCCGATGCCGCATCCGGGGTACGCCGTGCCGTCACCAGGAGATCATCCGCCTCCGCACCGTAGGAAACAGTGGTCGCCTCCTTTTTGAGGGTTGCCCGCCCCCCCTGGCACGAAACCGCCGCAAGACTCGCGCGTAAATTTCCACCCACCCCCACCTCCGAGGTGACCGATCCGATCAATCGCTGTCCTTGAGCCAGCGCAGTAAGGTAACTTTTTAGAAATGGGGTATCGCCATGCCGCAGAAGACAGGCCACCTGAATCTGGTGCATGGCAAAAATCATTCCCGTGGCAGCACACTGTTGCGCCAGGGCCTGACAGCAGGCGGACAAGGTGTCAATCGTGCATCCTCCCCCTCCCCATTCCACGGGAATCAGGGCGGAAAGAAACTTCTCTTTTTTTAGCGCGTCGAGCGCTTCTTTAGGAAAGCGCGCCTGCAGATCGACGGCGTCGGCAGCAGGGGAAGCGACCTCCGCGCCAATTTTGCGGGCGGTGTTAAGCCAAGTGAGATCAACGCGCATCAGTCAACTCCTGGAGGGCAGAACGCATCGAAGCGATGCTTTCAAACACCTGCCGTTTGAGCAGGTGATCGGGGAACTCCACGTCAAAGTGCCCTTCCAACGCAAGCATCACGCTGACACTTGCCATGGAGGTCATTCCCACAAGATAAAGATTGTCGTTTTCATTCAGACGGTTCGCATCCACCGCCAACGCAGCGTGTTGACGAAGAATCGCACGAATCTGCTCATCCATCACATCCATCCTCTGACAGGTTGAGTGAAAAGTGATAACAAGAAATTGCCATGCGATTTCTAAAGTAAAATCGATGGGCCCGATCGCGATGCACGCCAGAATCTAAATGCAACGCACGGCACCCCTTCGCTTTGGCGAAGGAAACCAACCAGGCAAACAGATCGGCTCCGTAGCCTGACGAACGATCCTCCTCGCGGGCAACCAAATCGTCCACGTAAAGGATTTTACCCCAAGCCAGTGTTTCCATGATGCGGAAACCGGAAACGGCACGGAGGAGGTCATCCTGTTTGAGGAAGGCGAGGCGGTATCCCTCTTTGGTCTGGCGCAACACCTGGCTAACGAATCCATTTTCTGGAA
>CAZQIT010000004.1:0-7532 GCA_964592995.1 uncultured Nitrospirota bacterium
TCGCCGGATCGACTTCACCGCGCCACGATCCGCTTCCTTCTCGGGATGGGGACGATGAAACACGGCGCGAACACCGTTCAACACAATCCGGACCCTCGACCTTCACCGCTTCAAACGGAAAGACGATGCCACCCCCCTCCGCACGATCCAGCACGCCCGCGTCGAGCAGCGCCATGACATCGCCATGCACAGCCTTCACGTCACGTCCCACACGCCTGGCCACCTCACGGATGGATACCGGCCCGGCCCCGCAAAGCGCCTTGAGCAACTCCCATCGCTTGGCCGTCAGGACCTTCCAAAGCAATTCGGGCGTGGCGAAGCTGATGCGTGCGGACGCCTCCGCCCTACCGCTCTTCCAGACCTGGACGAAGTCCGCCATCGCATCGGTCGGCGTTTGTACATCAAGAACCACGGTTTTCATCATTCCACCTCGCAATGTCCTGCTGGAAATCGGCGATCAGTCGTTCAGGCGTCGTGAAGCGATACGCACGCTGCTGACCGGCACCGATGTATCACGCTTTCCCGAATTAAACCGGACGATCTTCTCCCACAAGATGGCGCCGTCCGGCGCGCAATACGCCTGTGAAAATTCCAGTGTGAACCGATTGACCACCTTTGCATACTCCACGTGGAATTGGTCGTTCTTCTCTTTGGCTTTATTGCCGAGGGGTTCGATCATTTCCAAATATAGGCTTTCGTTCCCGGAGATGAACGCCCAGAACCGCTGTCCACATAACTTCAGATAGTCGCCCTTGTCTGGGCGATCGTTCTTTCCATAGCAACAACCGTTCACGGCGACCACGTGGGGTCCCTTGACGTTGGTGCCCAGAATCCGTTTGGCCCGCTTGAAGTCATCTTTCATTCGGGCGATTTGGCGGCTGTTACCCCAGTTCGGGCCTGATTTGATTGAAACGAGATAGGCGATCCCCTCTTTTTCAAACTCAAGATCAATCCCTTCAGCGGATGATTTGCTCCCGCTGTAAACGTATCCACAAATGAAAAGGGCCAGTTCTTCGAGAAATCCGCCGAAGATTCCCTCTTCCTGGGATGAGAGGTGCGCATCCAGAATCGTCTTGATCAGGTCGTGGGCGGTGTTCTGGTTTTTGGCCTTAAACAAGTACGGATTTTTGCGGGCGAGAATTTTCGTCAGTCGAAGTGTCAAGAGATTTTCAAGACGCCGACTGTGAAACTGCTGGATGTTCGGCTCAATAAAACGAATGATCTCACTGTTTGGAATATGACGCATGTTGCAGCCCACCCGTTCAAAGAAGCATTTGTTTAGCAGGCTGGACCTTCTCCTGCGCCAGATGGACGTACTCCGGCAGGATGTCGATGCCGACGGTGTTTCGGCCCAGCGCTTGCGCCGCTTCGCAGGTGGTCCCGCAGCCGACAAAGGGGTCGAGCACCCAGTCGCCTTCCTGGGTGAAGAGCCGGATGAACCACTCCGGCAGGGCGCGCGGAAAGGTGGCGCTGTGGCCGCGGTTGCCCGTCTCCGTGGCCAGGTGCAGCACATTGGAG
Organism: uncultured Nitrospirota bacterium; assembly: GCA_964592995.1. Classification (GTDB taxonomy): domain Bacteria; phylum Nitrospirota; class Nitrospiria; order SBBL01; family CAZOFZ01; genus CAZOFZ01. The sequence goes on from CAZQIT010000004.1 coordinate 1,519, forward strand.
GGATACGCTTTCTCCCGCCCGACCCAGTTGCCGATGTTCTTTCCGAAGCCGCTCTTTACCTGGGAGTCGAACCGGACCACATCATTTTTTCCAAGGTGCGAAAGCCGCGTCTGTGCCCACGCCCCCATCGGCACCATCACGTTGTCCTGAAACATCTGGAACTGCCGCGACTTGTTAAATTGAAGACATCGCTCCCAGGCGTCCCGAAACCGATTCGGCCACTTTCCGGGGTGACAGTTCCGTTTGTGCCAAACAAACTCCTCCGTCCACAGCCAGCCTTGCTCCCGAAGGGCGAGGATGAGTGCAAGCACATACGTGTGTCGCTCTCCGTCGACGGCCTTCTCCTTGATGTTGAGGATGAACGTGCCGGTGGGTTTCAACACCCGGAGAAACTGTGCGCCACGCGGCAAAAACCACTGCACATAGTCATCCGGATGGACGCCTCCGTAGGTCTTCGCGCGACTATCTGCGTAGGGCGGCGAGGTGACGATCAGATCAAAAAAATCGTCTGGATAGTCCGCCAGCACGTCCGCGCAGTCACCGCATTGGATGACGCTTTCAAAGGTTTTCATCGCATAACACCCGCCATGCCTTCCTGATTCAGGGAGTGCCATTCAGTACCGCCCGACTTTGTACCGCCAACTCCGAGCACGACAACAAATAGTATGCCTAGCCCATTCTTTACGCGCTTCATCACGTTTCCTCCTGATCGCCGCGATCAACGGAAGCCGTTACTTCTTAAACAGTTGGTCCGTGGGCATTCGAAATCCCGGCAGGGTCGGTTCGGCATCGGCCATCTCTCCCCGCCGAAAGACGCCGGGGGATTCCGGTGCGGAAGCCGTATATTTTTTAATCACCACGTCGCCGAGCAAATCGACGTCCCACACCACTTGCGTCCCGGCAGCGAAATAATCCGCGATCTTTTGCAAAATCTCGCGTTCAGCTTGAGGCCCGTAGTCGTTTTTACTTCTCACTTCAACGGCAAACGCAGGCGCGCCCTCCAAAAAATCTAGGCCCTCCGCCATCTGGACGGCCCAGGCTGCATCGGGGCTAAACGAATCCCGATTAGGAAGATGGACGACAAAACCGACATTATCGGGAAACGCATAGCCCCCGCCCATCTGCTCTTCGTAGAGGCACAGGCTAGAATAGATTTTCCCGCCTGCGCGCCCCGGCCATCCTCCCGTCGGACTCATTCGCACCACCGCTCCATCTACGATTTCAGCCTTGCCGTGCTCCGCCACACGATAGAGATCGTCGAGGGTGGCACGGGGCTTCAAAGTTGCCAGACGGCCCATGCTGGTTCACTCCTGGTTGCTGGTAAATTGCTGCGCCTTGTTGTGTGAACGCTTCCGATTTTTCGATCATGCCGAGCTTTGGGGCCGCACGGGGTTACGACGGCGAGGCCCTGGCGTCGTGCCGACCGATCGGCTTTCCGGTAAAACAGCCTGCTTCATTTCTTCAAGCGTCAGTGTATGTCCCGCGCGGGCCTCTTTACGTGCTTGATTGATGATTTTCGTGAACTTCGGATTGGCCCCGAGGACCCAAGATTTTTGATGGTCAACGTGCCGTTTATTCAACTCCAAGCGCCTCCGAAAAGGCGTCCAGCACCGCCAGACTCTCATGAAACCGGTTTTCCACGTCTTTGAATGTCAATGACATCGGTTGGCCAACATCGTGAGCAATGTTCCGACGGTTTACCATGATGTCGTCATAGGCTCGGTACGCTCCGCCACGCTCCGGTATTTTCGTGCTGAAGACATCTTTATAATCGTTGCCAAACCGCCCAAGAAGACCGCTTAAGTCTGTGATGCGGATACTCCGGATAACAGACCCCGTTACTGACGTGACAAAAGATGATAAATGCTTGTCCGATACGCCCTTCATTTTTTCAAGAATGAGATCTTTTATTGTCTGTTCATACGCAGCATGAATAAGGACCAGAAGATACCGCACAAGATAGGGTTCAACCGCCGTTCCCTCCGTCCTTGTACGCTCCAAATGTTGCTTGCAAGTTGTGAGGGCATCCTCTACCTGGGGCAGGCGCATGCGTTACCCCTGTCCCAGTAACACCCGTTTGGCATCGGCAATGCGCTGCCGCACGACGGCCTCATCTGTAGTCCCAGAAACGGTATTCTCCATGAACTCCGGGTTCTTTTTTAGCCGTTCGTACCGTGTTTTGAGATCGCTGGGTATCTTGTCTGCGTGGGCAAGGGCAACAAATACCGCGTCATAAACAGCCGTATTCAATGCGGTATGAATATGAAACGGCCTTTCCCCTAACTGGTTATAAACGATATTTACAACGTTTAAAAACGAAGCTCGGTATTTCTGAATAACCCCTTCTGGGGCATTCTGATGTTTCTTCATGAACCGAGAAAGGAAATCTTTCATGGATTTTTTATAGGTATCTAGCGCGTCACTTAATGCGAGAAATCGCAGGATCAGTTCCTCGTCCCTCATGTGGACATCCGGACGTTTTCTCCCAAGGATCGCGCGCCAGCCTTCATGTTGGTTAAGCTCTTTCAAGAGATCATTCAAAGGACCTGCACACACACAGTTTCGGACTTCCTGCCCTCTCAGTAACGTTCCGCCGGTATTCAGCCTTTCAAAAAGATGAAAAATGCCTGTGTCATCTTTAGGGTCAAGTTGTTTGACGACAAAGGCGCGCAAAACAGCGTTGGACAGGCGTTTGGCCATCGGCTCGTCATTAGACTTTAATTCCCCAAACGTCTTGTCGTACCACCGGCTCTTCTTGTTGATCCCCGTAAGACGGAATACCGGCCGTCTGCCCTTCTTTTCTTCCCCGAAATACCCTTCAAAGAAGTAACGTATTGATTTCAGGCGTTGTTGGCCATCGATTACCAAAAAATTTTCGGTCTTTTTGTCGGTATAAAGAAAAATGCCTGGTACGGGAAGCCCCAACAAAAAGGAGTCGATCAGTCTACTGGCTTGCGCTTGCGTCCAAATAAATTCTCGCTGAAATGGCGGGATCACGATCTCATCTGCTTTCAATTTTTCATATAAACCCTGTAGCGTAAAATCGGCAGGATACGTCGAAATCTCGTAATCTGGCGGGCTGCTCTCCGCATCCTCCACTTCACTGGCAATCCGTTCTACTTCCAACCCGACAGACGACATGGCTCTCCCTTTGCTTACCTGTAAATTTCGGCCCCTTGCTCTTTGAACTCGGCGGATTTTTCGATCATGCCGAGTTGGAGGGCGGCGTCGGCCTCAATGCCCTTTTGCGCGGCGTAGGCCCGAACGTCTTCGGTGATCTTCATGGAGCAGAAGTGTGGGCCGCACATTGAGCAAAAGTGGGCGACCTTGGCCCCCTCCGCCGGAAGCGTTTCGTCGTGATAGGACTTGGCCGTTTCGGGGTCGAGCGAAAGATTAAACTGATCTTCCCAGCGAAACTCAAACCGTGCCTTCGACAATGCGTTATCCCGCGCCTGCGCCCCCGGGTGACCCTTGGCCAAATCCGCCGCGTGCGCCGCGATCTTGTAGGTGATCACGCCCGCCTTCACGTCCTCCCGATTGGGCAGTCCCAAATGTTCCTTGGGCGTCACGTAGCAAAGCATCGCACAGCCAAACCAGCCGATCATCGCCGCGCCGATGCCGGAGGTAATGTGGTCGTATCCCGGCGCAATATCGGTCGTGAGCGGCCCCAACGTGTAAAACGGCGCTTCGTGGCATTCGGCAAGCTGCTTTTCCATGTTGATTTTGATGAGGTGCATGGGGACGTGACCGGGGCCTTCGATCATCGTCTGAACGTCGTGCCGCCAGGCGATCTTTGTCAACTCGCCCAGGGTTTCCAACTCGCCAAACTGGGCCGCGTCGTTGGCGTCGGCAATCGCCCCAGGGCGGAGGCCGTCGCCCAGGCTGAACGACACGTCGTAGGCCTTCATAATTTCGCAAATGTCCTCAAAATGGGTGTAGAGGAAATTCTCCCTGTGGTGGGAGAGGCACCACTTGGCTAAAATAGACCCGCCGCGCGAGACGATGCCCGCGACGCGCCGGGCCGTGAGCGGCACATAGGCCAGCCGCACCCCCGCGTGGATCGTGAAGTAATCGACCCCCTGCTCGGCCTGCTCGATGAGGGTGTCGCGGAAAATTTCCCAGGTGAGTTCTTCGATCTTGCCGCCGACCTTTTCCAGTGCCTGATAGATCGGCACGGTGCCAATGGGCACGGGGGCGTTTCGGATGATCCATTCGCGCGTCTCGTGGATGTTCTTGCCGGTGGAGAGGTCCATCACCGTGTCGCTGCCCCAGCGGATGGCCCAGATCATCTTCTCCACCTCTTCCTCGATGGAGGAGGCCACGGCGGAGTTGCCGATGTTGGCATTGATCTTCACCAGAAAGTTGCGGCCAATAATCATCGGCTCCGACTCGGGGTGGTTGATGTTGACCGGAATGATCGCCCGCCCGCGCGCCACCTCGTCGCGCACAAATTCAGCGGTGATCGTCTGCGGGATCGACGCGCCAAAAGATTGGCCCGGATGCTGCTCCGAGAGCCGTCCAGGCAGCCTGGCCTGCTCCAGCATCTGGTTTTCACGGAGGGCGATGTATTCCATCTCCGGCGTAATGATGCCCTTTTTGGCATAGTGCATCTGGCTGACATTGCCGCCCGCCTTTGCCCGCAGCGGCCTTCGCAGGTGCGCAAAACGAATGTCTGCCAGGGCCGGATCGGCCAGCCGCTGCCGCCCATACTCGGAAGAGACCGACGGGAGCGCCTCAACATCCCCCCGCTGCATAATCCAGGGGAGGCGGACGGGCGCCAGGCCCGTCTGAACGTTAATTTTGGCGTCGGGATCGGTATACGGCCCGGAGGTATCGTAGACGGCGAAAGGGGGGTTGTCTTGAAGCGTGTCGCTTCCCGTGCCGTTGCCCCCGTTGCCCCCGTTGCGATGTATCCGCGTTGGGGAGAGGCCGATCTCGCGCATGGGGACGCGCAAATCGGGCCGGCTGCCCTCTACATAAACTTTACGCGACGCGGGCAGCGGCTGCGTGGTTAAGCCCACCGGCGTCTGTTGCGTCAGATGCGCGTTTGAGACCTCTCCATGCCGTCCATTACCGTTTCCATTTTCCATGATTCACCTCCATTACTCTGAAAATACCCTGAAAATAAAAAACCGCAGCCCCATCTCAAGTGCTGCAAAACTGCGAGGGGTGCGGTTTGTAAGTGGCCTCCCTTCGCTGGCATGACCCAGATCAGGTTCAGAGGGTTGTCCCGCGAATGGAACTCTCAGCCGAGTAAATAGCGGCACCCCTGTCTCCGGTGGATTATGGCACGGATGTAATTCGGGAATCAATTCCGAGTACGGATCACAAAAAAGGAGGAAAGAGGCCACGTGTTGTGTTATTCTGCGAGGCATCTCTTCTCCCTCTCTTTTAAGGTGACGCATGAACATACTCGTCAAGCTCTTGGTCATTCTTCTGATTCCAATTCGCCTTTGGGCTGCGCAGATGAGCGAAGATGAACTTCAGGTGCGGATCAAGGAGGTGTCTAAATCGCTGCGCTGCGCCGTCTGTCAGTCGGAGTCGGTATGGGAATCCAACGTCGAGTTGGCCCTTCAGATGCGCCAAATCATTCGGGAGCGGCTCCTGCGCGGCGAATCGCCCGATCAGATACGGGCCTACTTCCAGAGCCGATACGGCGACTTTATCCTGCTCAAACCCCGGATCAGGGGCCTCAATCTGCTGCTCTGGATCGGCCCTGGGCTCTTGCTGTCCGTGGGCGGTTTCCTGTTATACCTCAAATTACGGCGGTGGACGATTCAGGCCTCGTCGGCCCCCGCACCTCCTCCTCCGCCGCTTTCCGAAGAAAACCGAAAGCGGATTGAAGAAGAGTTGAAATTGTTTCAGGACTAGGGCCGGACCACCATAAAATATGGACGCATTGGTCATGGCAGGCGATGGTCGGGGATACCATCGGATCTGCGGAATCAACAAGGCTTTTCTGCCGCTGGATGGATATCCGCTCTTTATTCATGTGCTGAGGGCGTTGGATGCGG
>CAZQIT010000005.1:0-27904 GCA_964592995.1 uncultured Nitrospirota bacterium
GCAGTCTAACCCTGGCACCGACCGTATACCCGTAACCGGCGTCTGGATGTTCAGGTAACCGGACAGGGAAACCCGACGGCTGAAAAAGAAAAAGTCCCGGAGTTGAAGTGCCGTCGTCGAGGCCCCGGCGGGTGAACTTCCGACATTGAGCGTACTCGCTTCCATCGCATAGCGCCCCCCTGGCGTCAGCGTGGCGGGCAGGTCGAAGGGAAACGCGAACGACCCAAAATCGGCCATCAGGTCGGGGGAGTTGTGGTTGATGACTTCCATCGGAAGCGGAAGCACTGCGGTATTATTGTCCCGATGGGTATCAGAACGTACCTGGTCCGGATCAATCCACAGGCCCACGTAGTAGAGACCCGTTGCCAAGTCTGCGGGCACCGTCGCCTGAATCAAGACCGGATAACTGCCGCCCCCGGCTTGAATGTCTGAAATCGTGTACGAGAAGATCACCCGATCCTCCGGTCCGATCGTCAGGTCTGGCGAAAGCACTAACGTCGCCTTCAGCGAACCCCGCTCCGGTCGATTGCCCATTGCCTGAATCGTCCAGCGGCTTCTGAATGTGCTTTCCACTGAGATGGATGAAGGCGGTGCCAGGAGGGTGGCCGCAACCTGGGGATAACGCATGGCTCGAATGCGGGGTGTAACGGAAAAGTCGGTATCATCTCCCGATGCGGCGTACAGAGCGCGCATGCCTGCCCGATCATCGGCATGGAGCGTGAGACTGGGGTGATAGACGGTGTTCATGACGGCCAAGACATCATCCTCGTGGCCCAGGCCCAGGAGATGCCCCAGCTCGTGTCCCAACACCGTCTGGATCATCACCGGCTCCACGACCTGGACCTGTTCCGTGGTGGTCCAGGTGCGAGCAGCATTGAGAAGAATGTCTGCGGACTGGATAAAACCAGTGGTTGGATCAACCGCTATAAAGGTGATCGCCAAAAACCCGGGTGGCATGATCAACCCACAAACCTCCTGCCCCTCCGAAAGATCACGCCACGTAATGTCATTCTGGTTCGGCGTTGTGTAATCACACGGATCGTGGGGCGTGGTGTCCATTGAGAATTGAAACTGCGTCCCAATGATACTGTCCCACTGACGCAGGAGGTTCTCGGCCGTCGGATTCCAGGGGCCGCCCGGTGGTGGAGGAGTGAGGGGATGATCCAGGTCCAGATGGATGGGTGTCGCGCGCTGCTCCCAAATCGGGTTGCGCGCCAGAGGATCGTAGGAATTGGGGAGATAGAAGTCGTAAGCGACAATCCGAGACGGCCACAACACGAAGAACAGCGCCCACCGGAGCATCCGCGATCGCCACGAGCCGATTGCCATGGGTCTTTCTCTTGCCTCCCACTTGAAACTCGAAAGAGACTTATTTTTGTTTCGCCTGACCCCATCGCAAGGGTACTTCGTCAGACGGGAAGTCCGAAAGCGATGCCCGTCCCGTTATATCCGACATGTTTCGGCGTGCCGCAGCAGCCAGCGCGTCATTTCCACTGTTGATAAAATCCTGTGCCATACCTGGCGTGCCGAATTCATCCAGCGCCTCAATCAAAACCGACTCCGTGCCGGGTTCTCCTCGACGAATAAAGAATGGATAAGCGGAAGCCACTCGGGCCAGGTCTCTTTCTTTCAGGGCGGCCATCAACGCCTTCTCCGACCGGGGACCTGGCATGTCGCCCAGCGCCAGCGCCGCCTCGCCCTGGATAAAGGGGTCTTCATCCTGAAGGGCCGCAATCAACGGATCGACTGCACGGACATCCCCGATCTGCCCCAGGGCGCGGATGGCGTATCCCCTGAGTTCAGCGTCAACCGAGTTCAACGCCGTCAGCAACGACTCGGTGGCGCGTGGATCACCCAATGTGCCCAAGGCAATGGCCGCCTCCGTCTGCACGCCGGAATCCGAATGGCGCAACAGGGCCATCAACGGCTCCACCGCACGGCGCTCCCCCATCACCCCCAATGCCCGGGCCGCTTCCAACTGAACACCCGGGTCTGAATGGCGCAGGGCGACAATTAACGCCGCTGTGGCGCGCGGGTCTTTCATCTCGCCCAACGCCGCCGCCGCCTCCATTTGAATATCCGAACTTCGCGACAGTGCGGCAATGAGCGCATCTGTAGCGCGCGGGTCCTTCGTTGCACCCAGCGCCAGCGTCGCTTCGACGCGCAGATCGGAGGCCGGGTTGTTCAGGATGGCCATCAGGGCGGATGCGGCACGCGGGTCTTTGAGCGTTCCCAATCCCTTTGTGGCCTCCAAGCGAACGTTACGATCTGAATCACCGAGGGCCGCAATCAGGGACTCCATGATCTGCGGGTCTTCCATTGAAGGCAGGGCCGCCAACGCGCGAACCCCGCCCAGCCGCAGGTGCGCATCCGAATTTTTGAAGGCCGCCAGAACGCGGTCCAGCACCTGCTGCGGGCTTATTTGTAAAGGTATCGTTCGCAAGGCTTGCGCGACGGCATCCTGCTGTAAAACCGCCCGAGCATCCGTTGCGCCCAGGGTGCGGATCAGGGCTTCGACGGCATATGATAGTCCTTCGGGATCAGGGATGCCCCACAGGGCAATGGCCGTCGCCGTCTGCAGCATCGGATCGCCCGCCTTCAAGATGCCTACCAGTGGCCCCACGGCACGGACATCTCGGATGTTACCCAGCGCAATGATCGCCTCCAGTCGAACGCCCGGCGCAACATCTCCCAATGCAGCCATCAGGCCATCGGTCGCGTCTGGACTGCCGATCTTCCCCAACGCTTCCGCCGCCCACCTACGCACATCCGGATTGGCATCTTTGAGCGTCTGGATGAGCGGCCCCACGCCCTTTGCGCTGCCGATGCCACCCAACGCCATTCCCGCCCATTTCCGCGTATCCACATTCCGATCGGAGAGGGCGGCGATCAGGACATCCAACGCGCGGGGATCCTTGAGGCTGCCCAGCATCCGCACAATCTCCGCCCGCACCGATCCATCCACATCCTGGGCTGCGTCTTCTAACGCGGTAATCAGGGCATCGGTCGCGCGGGGGTCATTGAATTGTCCCAGGATACCGATGGCCTCTTTTCGCACGTCGGGGTCTTTGTCTTTTGTCCCAAGCGTCAGGGTCTGGATGAGATGGGTGGACTCCGCCGCATCGCGCGTATGATGCCAAATTGCAATGAAGACACGGGCCAGCGTACGCCGGATCCCCGCATCGGCATTTTTGAGTGCAGACATCAGCGACGTCATGGCCGCAGGCCCTTTTAAGCGACGCAGCCCCCGCACCGAAGCCTCGCGCACCCCCGGATGCACATCCCGCAGTACTCCCACCAACGGTTCCACCACACGGACACCACCGATCGCGCCCAGCGCCTCCACTGCGGCCACACGCACGGTCGAATCGGGGTCTTGCAGCGCGGCCGTCAAGGGGGTCACGGCACGAACATCGCTCGTTTTTCCCAGCGCACGGGCGGCCTTGACGCGCACGGGTGCAGACCGATCCGACAGGGCGGCCAGCCATGACGTAACAAGATCAGCCGGCGCAAGGGAGGGAGGCGTCGCACCCCTCGCAGGGGCGGCGGCACTCGCAGGGGCGGGCGCCGCCACTTCGAGGGCGCCCAGCATACCGGGCATGCTCAGTAAGAGCCACAAACCGGCCATCCAAGTCCTGCGGACGGCAATGTGCTTCGCACACCCACCAACGTCGCATGGATTTACTTGTATTGCCAATGCCATCTGGTTTTAACAGCCGCAAAGCGGCGTTGAGGGGGAGGCTCCCATCCGGCTTTGCCGGTGGGAGGGGGCGACGCAAGCCCCTCTATTAATGCGCCATGACCAGTTTGACGTTGGGGCTGAAAGGACACTGTCGCTCCCGGATGTGCGCCTCATACTCGGCCTGAAAATGTTTGAGGGTGGAAAGCACCGGCGCCACCTCTGCGTCGCCGAAGGCGCAAACCGTCATCCCCTCAATGCGTCGGGAGAGGGTGACCAGCAGTTCCAGGTCTTCCATCCGGCCGCGACCGGCTTCGATACGGTGCAGGATTTGCAAAATCCAGGAACTCCCTTCCCTGCACGGCGTACACTTTCCGCACGATTCGTGGTGGAAAAATTCAAGCAGGTTCATGGCCGCCCAGACCATGCAGGTGTCCTCGTCCATCACCGTCACCCCGCCGGATCCCAGCATGGAGCCTGCGGCGGCGATTGATTCAAAATCCATCCGAACATCCAGATGTTCCGCCGTGAAGAATGCGGCGGAGGCTCCACCCGGAATAACGGCTTTCAGTTGTTTGTCGTCCCGAATGCCGCCAGCATGTTCATAAATCATCTCGCGCAGGGTGATCCCCAGTGGCACCTCGTAATTGCCGGGGCGCTTGATATGGCCACTCACGGAAAAAATGCGTGTGCCCGTGCTTTTGGGGGTTCCGAACGCGGCATACCACTCGGCCCCTCGGTTAATAATGTGCGGTACGTTGGCCAGCGTTTCCACATTATTCACGACCGTCGGTTGCTGGTACAGGCCGTGGATCGCCGGAAACGGCGGCTTCGTCCTGGGTTTTCCCCGTTTGCCTTCGATTGACTCCAACAGCGCCGTCTCTTCGCCGCAGATGTAGGCCCCCGCCCCACGGTGAACGTAGACATCCAGGTCAAAATCACGGCCCAGGATGTTTTTCCCCAGGAAGCCCGCGCCATAAGCTTCATCCAATGCCCGTTGAATGATCCGTGCGCCGATCGCGAATTCACCGCGAATATAAATATAGGCCACATGCGCCGAAATGGCGTAGCAGGCGATCGCAATCCCCTCAATCATCTGGTGGGGGTCATTCTCAATCAACTGGCGGTCCTTAAACGTCCCCGGCTCGCTCTCGTCGGCATTACAGCAGAGGTATCGCGGACCTGCGTAGGTCTTGGGGATAAAGCCCCACTTCACACCGGTCGGAAACCCTGCCCCGCCCCGTCCGCGCAATCCGGACTTCCTGACGACTTCAATCACCTCCGCTGGAGGCATTCCGTTGAGCACCTTTACAAGGGCCGCGTAACCCCCCGTCTTCTGATAGTCGGACAAACAGCCGGTATATCCCGGCTGCTCCATATTTTTCATGAGAATTTTTTCGTAGACAGGCATTATGGAATCTCACCGAACGGTTTCAAGAGGTATTTTATACGGCCCACTGGCCAAGGGGCTTCGACCCATGACACTTAAATCATCCAGAATCTGGTCCACTTTTGCAGGGGTCAGATATTCATAGTAATCATCGTTGATCTGCATCGCAGGCCCGCTTCCACATGCAGCCAGACATTCCACTAACTTGATACTGAAGAGGCCATCTTTTGTCACTTCACCGACCCCAATGTTCAACCGTTGCTTGAGGTGTTCGATCAGCGACCCCGCCCCCAGCAGTGCGCAGGAGAGGGTTTTGCAAAACTGGATATGATACCGTCCTACCGGCGACAGGTTGTACATAGAGTAAAAAGTGGCCACGTCATAAACTTGGACGGGGGAGAGTTCCAGAATTGTGGCGATATCCAACAATGCAGCTTCGGGGAGGTATCCGAGTTCCTGCTGCGCGATCCAGAGGGCAGGCAGCAGCGCGGAGCGCTTATCGGGATATTTCGGAAACTCGGCCTCAATAGACGCCGCGGCCTGTTCGGAGAGAATTTGAAGTTTGATCACGGATACCCTCTTTCAGCTTATTGGGGCAGGCATGGGGAAGCGGCGGGAGTATACAACGTTGCATCCAGAAAAGTAAATCTATTGAGACGGGGCCTGCGTCGCCCCCCGTTGCGGGGATCAGGTCTGTGGAGACGCCGACCTGGAATCATTCCGGGAGACTCAAGTGGAGTCTTAAATTGGGACAATTTCGTATTGTTCAATATGGAGATTGGCGTCGGCCTTGACGATCATTTTTTTGCGATAGGTTCGCTCCAATGCCTCCATCCGCTCCTGTTTTTCGTCACACAAAAGACTGGCCACGGAGGGATGCACCCCAATCATCAGCTTCTTGCCGCGAAAGGAGGGGCCGATTCTCCGAATTTCACGGAAAATCTCGTAGCAGAGGGTTTCAGGCGATTTGGTATGGCCGCGCCCCTCACAGTAGGCACACGGCTCACAAAAACTCCGCGCAATGTCTTCCCGCGTCCGTTCGCGCGACATCTGCACCAGTCCCAGTTCCGAAATCTTCAAAAGCCGCGACTTGGCCTTGTCGCCAGCCACCGCTTCACTGAACGCGTTGAAGACCTTCTCTCGGTTCTTTTCCTTCTCCATGTCGATAAAATCAATGATGATGATCCCGCCAATATTCCGAAGACGAACCTGATAAGCCACCTCTTTGGCCGCCTCCAGATTGGTCTTGAAGATCGTCTCTTCGAGGTCTTTCTTCCCCACATAACGCCCGGTGTTGACATCAATCACCGTCAGGGCCTCTGCGCGGTCCAGGACAATGTAGCCCCCCGATTTTAGCCAAACCCGTCGGTTTCTGGCCTTGGACAGATCGACCTCAAGACCATAGGCGTCAAAGATCGGTTCATCCTTATTCCACAGTTCGATGCGATTGACAAAACCGGCCAAATAGGTTTCCACAAAAGTCTTGATTCGTTCATATTCCGGCTTGGAGTCGATGATGAGACGGTCAACATCTTTGGTGAAGAGGTCGCGGACGGTCCTGAAGATCAGGTCCAAATCGGTATGCAACAGGGCGGGGGCGGAAAGTTTCTCCTGATTTTTCAGAATACCCTGCCAAACCCCCTCCAAAAATTCCATGTCCTGCTTCAGCGCCTCTTCCGTCATCCCATCGCTGACCGTTCGGACGATATAACCTGCACCGGGCTTGCGCAGTTTTCGAATCATGGCTTTGAGCCGATGGCGCTCCCCTTCCTGCCCAATCCGACGGGAGACGCCGACATGGTTGACGGTTGGAAGATAGACCAGATAGCGCCCCGGAAGGGAGACGTAGGTGGTCACGCGAGGCCCTTTTGTTCCGATCGGCTCCTTGGAGACCTGCACCATAATCTCCTGCCCTTCTTTCAGTAACTCTTCGATGACCTGCGGGCCTCGCTTCGACTTCGGAACGGGGACAGAGGGGGGTGCCTGGACATTCTCGTCAACGCCCTCTACCTCTTCTTCCATTTCCTCCATCATGCCAGCGCCGTTCATCTCCTCCTCAAGCTCGTCCGAACCCTCCGTCCCCTCTCCCCCCCCTGGGCCTTCCGGCAGGGCAGGTTCCGCCTGTTTGCGCGGGGGCATAATGTCCGACACATACAGAAAGGCGGCCTTTTCCATGTTAATGTCCACAAACGCGGCCTGCATACCGGGCAGCACTTTCGCCACTCTCCCCTTGTAGACATTCCCCATCATCCCTCGGTCCCGTTTTCGGTCAAAATAAAATTCGGTGACCGTCTTATTCTCCAAAAGGGCCACGCGGGTCTCTTCCGGGACTGCATTGATTACAATTTCAATCGACATCTCTCTCTCATCCTAATTGTTTAGCTGCAAAAGTTGGCGATACGTTCTACCCCACCTAACCTCCCCTTGGAAAGGGGAGGAATCCCCTCCTTTACAAGGAGGGGCAGGGGAGGTCGTGATGGGATTGGAATCAAGGAACAGAACATAATCGCTTATTGATGAAAGTACGCACCATTCTTCGAACACCGGCCAACGTCACTTGATTTTAACAGCGGCAAAGCCGCGTTGAGGGTTCGTTTGTTTTTGAGATGAACGCGCTAGGTCCTTCACTTGATTTTAACAGCGGCAAAGCCGCGTTGAGGGGGAGGCTCATCGGGCTTTGCCCGATGAGGGGGCGACGCAAGCCCCTTCCATTAGTAAAATAGCATAAAGCGCCGCAACTTCACATTAAAAAGAAGTCCCAGCAGTCCCATCGTGGTGACCAGGGCCGTTCCCCCATAGCTGATTAGGGGAAGGGGAATCCCGACGGTGGGCATCACCCCCAGCGTCATGCCCACGTTAACCAGAAAATAGCACGATAGCAGCCCCAGAATACCCACCGCCAGCAGGGTGCCCAGCAGGTCTTTGGCCTTGCACGCAATCTCAATGCCCCACAACAACACCACCGAAAACAGAAGAACCAGCCCCACCATTCCCAAAAAGCCCCACTCCTCCGAAAAGACCGAGAAGATAAAGTCGGTGTGGCCCTCCGGCAGAAATTTGAGCTGGCTCTGCGTCCCCCCGAAAAGCCCCTTCCCGGTCAGCCTGCCGGAGCCGATGGCGATTCTGGATTGCGCGATGTGATAACCGGTGCCCATCGGGTCGCCCGCAGGGTTCATGAACGTCAAAAGCCGCTCTTTCTGATAGCCCTTCAGATGATTCCAGAAAAAGAGCCAGAGAAAGGGGAATCCCATGATCGAAAAGAGCGTGGAATAAATGAGGAACTTGGAGCGCAGTCCCAACACAAAGACCATGGCCAGAAAAACGGAAGAGATGGCCAGCGCCGTTCCCAGGTCGGGTTGTTTTAAAATCAGGAGGATCGGCGCCGCAAACAACATCCCGGGCAGGACGATCTGTCCAAAACTCAAGCCCGTTTTACCATAATGATCCGAGAAATGTTTGGCCAGGACTAACAAGAGACTGACTTTGGCAATCTCAGACGGTTGAATAGAGAAGAGACCCAGAGAAATCCATCGCTGCGCCCCCTGCACCACCCGCCCCGTCAAAAGCACCAGTACCAGCAAGAGGAGTGTGATGACATAGAAGAGGTAGGCAAATCGGACGATGACATGATAATCAATCCACGCCATCATCAAAAAGGCGGTCCAACCGATCAGGATCCAGTAGGCTTGTTTAATGAAAAACGGGGTTCGTCCAGAGTCTGCGGAGGCGGGCGAAAGGCTATACAACGTCAGCACGCTAATGCTCAACAGCGCGCAAATGGCGCAAAAAACTAACACATCAAAACCGGCGATGCTCTTGCGATCAATCATGAGGAGGAGAGAGAAGGGTGGTCAGTGGTCAGTGGTCAGTGGTCAGTGGTCAGTGGTCAGTGGGGGAGATTCCGTGCGGAGTTGGGCGGTCAGATATGAAACCACCCGGTCGATTTCGATTTTGTGCCGTTCTCCGCTTCGCCGCACCTTGATTTCGACGCAGCCTGCATCCAGATTCTTCTGGCCGATAATCAGTTGGTAGGGAATACCCAGTAAGTCGGCGTCTTTAAACTTAACCCCTGGGCGCTCTTCCCGATCATCCAAAAGGACGCCCCAGGGCGAGAGTTCGGCGTAAAGGGATTCGGCCATTTTGATCACCGGTTCTGACTTTTCCTGGACGGGGATGATCTGGATGGCGAACGGCGCAATGGAGAGCGGCCAGATCATCCCTTCGTCGTCATGATTCTGTTCGATCGTGGCGGCCATCACGCGAGAGACTCCGATGCCATAGCAGCCCATGACAAACGGCTGCTCCCGCCGCTGTGCGTCAAGATAGGTCGCCTTCATCGCTTCGCTGTATTTCGTCCCCAGCATAAAGACGTGACCCACCTCAATCCCCCGATCCAACGTCAGTGGCGCGCCACATTGGGGACAGCCATCCCCCGACACCACATTGCGCAGGTCGGCCACGCGATCGGCCTTGAAGTCGCGTCCCGGCCGCGCATGTAAATAATGGGCATCTTTTTCATTTGCACCAACGACACAGTCGGACATGGCGAAGGCCGCGCGATCCGCGATGATCTCCATTCCACGCAAACCGACCGGGCCTGCGAGGCCTGCGAGGCCTGCGGGGCCTGCGGGGCCAGAGGGGCCAGAGGGGCCAGAGGGACCTGAGAAACCAGAGGGACCGCCGGTCTGTCGCTCCACCGTGGCGGCATCGGCCAGCACCAGTTCGGAGGCGCCCAACAGCCGCTTGAGCTTGATCTCGTTGACTTCGTGGTCGCCCCGGATTAAGACGGCGACCGCCGATCCATCGACCAGAAAGATCAAGGTCTTGAGCACCTGCCGGGGCGCAACATTCAAGTAGGCGCTCACATCGGCCACCGACGTTTTGCCCGGCGTCATGACTTTTTGAAGCGGCGAATCTGCTGAATCGGCTGGTCCTTGCGGCGCTTCTCCCGGGTCCGGATCGATGGATTCGGCCCGTTCGACATTGGCGGCATAATCGCACGCGGTGCAGGAGGCAATCGCCTCTTCACCGGTTTTCGTCAGCACCATAAACTCATGAGAGGCGGACCCGCCAATCAGTCCCGTATCGGCTTCCACGGCGCGAAAACGAAGACCGATGCGCTGAAAGATGCGCTGATAGGCGTCGTAGGCCTTCTGATAACTCATTTTGGCCCCTTCCACGTCCGCATCAAAACTATAGGCGTCCTTCATGATAAATTCGCGGCCCCGCATCAGGCCAAACCGAGGCCGAATTTCATCTCTGAATTTGGTCTGTATCTGATAGAGCGTAAGCGGGAGTTGACGATAAGATTGAACCTCGCGCCGAACCAGGTCTGTGACCACCTCTTCGTGCGTCGGCCCCAGACAGAAGGGACGGTCATGGCGATCCTGAAGGCGCATCAGTTCTCGGCCATACGCCTGCCATCTCCCGGTCTCCTGCCAAAGCTCCGCCGGTTGAAGCACCGGCAGCAGGACTTCCTGCGCGCCCATACGCTCCATCTCCTCCCGAATGATCGCAGAGAGTTTGGCCAGCACCCGAAGCCCCATCGGCAAGTAGATATAAAGACCGGAGGAAAGCTTGCGAATCAGGCCCGCGCGCATCATCAGGCGATGGCTGGGAACTTCGGCCTCAGCCGGATTTTCGCGGAGCGTGGGCATCAGAATATTGGAAAGTCGCATCAATCGCTCCCTAGAAAAAACAGTTGTCAGTTGTCAGTTGTCAGTTGTCAGATATGTCGGTAGGGACTGCAAGTCGGCTCGTTGTCGTTGCGCCTGACGTTCCGCCACCAGATGATTCACTTCCGAAATCAGCACCGATTCCAATTCTTCAAGTGGAACTTTACGAATGATCTCCCCTTTTCTAAACAGAAGGCCGACGCCGCGACCTCCGGCAATCCCGATATCGGCCTCTTTCCCTTCACCGATCCCGTTGACCACACAACCCAGCACGGAGATGTCGATCGGCTCCGTCACATGGGCCAATTTGGTTTCCAGATTGGCGGAGAGCTTGAAGACATCAATCTCGACCCGACCGCAGGTCGGGCAGGCAATGAGGTTGACCCCCCGACGGCGCAGGTTAAGCGACTTGAGGATCTCGTAGCCGACCCGCACTTCTTCAACCGAGTCGGCCGCCAGCGACACCCGAATCGTGTCGCCAATCCCTTCCGACAACAAAATCCCCAGGCCCACGGCCGACTTCACCGATCCGGCGGCCAGGGTACCCGCCTCCGTAATCCCCAGATGCAGCGGATAGTCGGATTTTTGTGAGAAGAGCCGGTAGGCCGCAACCGCCAGCCCCACATGCGAGGCCTTCAGCGAGACTTTGATGTCGAAAAATCGGAGCGACTCCAGGATGTCAATGTGGCGCATCGCAGACTCGACCATCGCCTCGGCAGTGGGGTAGCCGTAGCGATCCAGAAGCGGCTTCTCCAGCGATCCCGCGTTGACGCCAATGCGGATCGGCACACCCCGATCCTGCGCCATCCGCACCACCTTCTCCACCCGCTCCCGCGCGCCAATGTTGCCGGGATTTATACGAAGTCCGTCCACACCCGCCTTCATGGCGGCCAGGGCCAAGTGATAATCAAAATGAATGTCGGCAATGAGCGGAACGCGCACCTGCGAACGAATTTTGGGAAGGGCCTCGGCAGATTCGGTGTCCGGAACGGCGACGCGGACGATCTCGCAGCCTGCCGCTTCAAGACCCTGAATCTCAGCGACCGTCGCCGCCACATTGCGGGTGTCGGAGACGGTCATCGACTGCACCACAATCGGTGCATCGCCTCCGATCTTGACGGCGCCCACGGCAATCTGCCGTGTCTTTCGACGAGCCACTTGCATCAATCCCCTTTATTTAAGATTGTTCCCTTGGCGTGTTCATGATGTTTGCCCTTCATTGGTTTTCAGGTTGAATTTTTTGAGTAGCCAATCCAGCAAAGCGCGCTGATCCTGGATCGTCGCTCGCCTCGTTTGGGCAAGCAGATGGACGCGATCCGGCTTCATCGGGGCTGTGTTCTGCAAGCCTTCGTTGCAGTTTGTGCAGACCGTCCGCAAGTCCTGTGGTGAATCCCCGCCGCCTTTTGACTTGTCAATGATGTGGCCCATCGTCAACCGCACCGTTCGGTTTCCACCGAGCGGGTCTGGATCGCCGGCCGCAGCCCCACACATTTGACAAGTATACCCGTTTCTTTCGAGGACAACCGCCCGCGTCTCTTTCGAGATGCCGCGTGCGAAGGCGGGAAGTCGCGCCATTGTTTCCATGATGTACTCATTTGTCTTTAATCTCGCACGATCATGGTGCGAGAGGATTTGATAGCCATCTTCATTACGCAGTTCGCGCACCCTGCGCGCCCATTCGACGGCTCCCTCACTCGCATTCTGGATTTCCTTGGATGTGAGCACCCGGCCGATGTTCCGCAGGAAAAACTCAAGGATCAATTGCTTTGAGCCTGGCTTTCTTGCCATGCGCGCGCTCCCGACCCATCTGGGCATAGGCTGGATTCAACTCAATCAAGGTGGCCTTGCGGTTACATTCGATCGCCGCCAGTCCGGTCGTCCCAGAACCACCAAACGGGTCGATCACGCTGTCGCCTTCGCGTGACCCCAAGAGAATACACCTGCGCGCCAACTCACGCGGAAATGCGGCGGGATGCCCGTTGCCGTCGCCGTCAGAGCCGAGTGACCAGTAATTGCGCAGATTTGCGCCCGTTTGCTCGCGAACGCCGCATGGGTCATAGTAATAGGTCGGCGATTTCGTGAACAAGAATACTTCTTCCGTGGCTGCTGACGGTCTGTTCTTTACGCTCTCCGGCATGGCTGTTTTTTTGATCCAGGTGATTCGCGATCTGAGAATCCATCCATCCGCTTGTAACGCAAACGCGACACGCCAAGGCAACCCCATCAAGTCTCTGTCTTTCAGCCCCCAACAATCGGGAACCTTGCAATTGCGTTTTTGGATCAGCTTTTTCGTGTTGCCAACAATAGCATTCGGACCGCAATTTCCCGTGCCACCGTTTCTCGCGTAACCATCGCCAACATTCAACCAAAATGTCCCGTCTTCGCGTAAAACGCGCCGAAGTTCCCGGAATAGCGCCACAAGATTGCCGACGTAAAGTTCCGGGGACGTCTCGGCCCCGATCTGCGCTGGATGATCGTAGTCGCGCAAGCCCCAATAGGGTGGTGAGGTAACGCAGCATTGGAAGGATGCTGCAGGCAGAGTCGGCAAGAGGGCGAGGCTGTCGCCGGTCATGACTTGCACGTCGGTGTTCGGTCGCCCAATCGGAATACCTATGCCTGTGAACAAATCAGGCGCGAGGTACGGCCTCGCGATCTTCTCGGGTTGAGACATTCAGCAGACGGCTCCTTCCTGATTTTCGGTCGTCAAAGCACTCCAAGACGGGCTACTTCGTCAGAAACCGCATGATGTCGTTGTAGAAGGCGAAGATCATCAGCGACACCAGGAAAAGCATGCCGACCTGCTGGGCCATCTCCCGTGTTTTGATACTGAGTGGACGTCCCTGCACGGCCTCAATGGTAAAAAAGAGAAGATGGCCGCCGTCCAGAATCGGAATGGGAATCAGGTTCATGATGCCGAGATTGATACTGATGACCGCGACGAAAAAGAGAATGTTCAACATCCCCTCCGACGCCTGTTGGCCCGCCATCTGCGCAATCAGCAGCGGGCCACCGATGTTGTCAGAAGAGATTTTCCCCTGCACGAGCTTGAGGATGCCGACCACATTGAGCACCGTCACTTCCCAAGTGCGTTCAACCCCCTTCACCGCCGCCACAAAAGGATTGTAGCGTTCAATTCGCTGGTCGCCGTTCGGAAGAACGCCGATTAACCAGAGTTTCTGCGGTTCTCCAAAGAGGGTTTTGGATTCCTGTAACGTCGGCATGATGGAAAGATCGACCTGGGTTCCACCCCGGTCAACCACAAAGTGAAGTGCTTTGTCTCCACCGGTAAGACCGGTACGGCTCTTTTGGAGTGTCTTGCGAATCTCTTCCCACTGCGTGATCGGCGCTCCGTCAATGGAGCGCACCTGATCGCCTGCTTTCATCAGGCCTGCCTCGGCCGCAGAGCCACTTTGAACTTCTCCAATGTGCGGGAGAAGGATGGGCACTCCAACCATAAAAATGGCCACGAAAATCAGGAGTGCCAGCAGAAAATTAAACAGGGGCCCCGCCACCACAATTGCCGCTTTTTTCCAGAAACTTTGCGCCAGAAAAGAGCGTTTCGTTTGTTCCGACGCCACCGTTTCGTTGGGATCGTCACCCAGCATTCGGACGTAACCGCCCAGCGGAATGAGCGAGAGGCAATACTCGGTGTCGCCGAGTTTTCGGGAGACGAGTTTCGGCCCAAAACCGAGCGAGAAGGTGACGACCGTCACACCGCACCATCGGGCCACCAGGAAATTTCCCATTTCGTGGAAAAAGACCAGCGCCCCCAGCACTATCACAAATAAGACAGCCGATTTTCCAAAAACGGCCCACTTGGCCGGATCCATTAAGCTACTTATAATATCCATTACAACACCTCACAACACCCTACCATTGGGCACTTCTAAAAATCTCCGATTTGTCATTCCCGCCGCAGCAGGGAATGAGGTTATCAAGGGTGCTCTATTCTATCATACGTCATCAACGGCTGCGCGAAGCGTAACGCCCTCCGCAGGAGCCTCCGAAGGAGCGCGCCCATTGGTCGGCGGCCAGGGCGTCCTCCAGTGTCGCAAGTGGCCCGGGCGTGTGCGCGTCGAGCGTCTTTTGCACCACGGCATGAATATCCATAAAGCCGATCTCACCCGCCAGAAACGCCTCCACCGCCACTTCGTTTGCCGCATTGAGCACCGCCGGCGCCGTGCCTCCCGCCGCCAGCGCCGCGTAGGCGCATCCCAACAGCGGGAACGACTTTTGCGAAACCGGCTCAAACGTGAGCGAGCCGACGGCGGCCAAATCCAGCGATGGCAGCGGCAGGGGCGCACGTTCGGGGTGGAAGAGGGCGTAGGCAATGGGAATCCGCATGTCGGGCAGCGCCATTTGCGCCATCACCGACCGGTCGGAAAACTCCACCATCGCATGGACGATACTCTGCCGATGAATCAGCACGTCAATCCGATCAGGCGGGAGATCAAACAGCCACCGTGCCTCAATCACCTCCAGGCCCTTGTTCATCAGCGTGGCCGAGTCCACCGAGATTTTTGGCCCCATCTTCCAGGTCGGGTGCGCCGTCGCCTGCTGCGGCGTCACAGATTGCCTCTCTGCATCGGAAAAATCCACCAGCGGCCCGCCCGACGCCGTAAGCGTTACCTTCCGGATGCCGCCGCTTCCGCCCGCCATAATTTGATAGAGGCCCGAATGCTCGCTGTCTACCGGAATGATCGAAACACCGCACCGCCGCGCTGCGTTCATCACGATTTCGCCCGCCATCACCAGCGTTTCCTTGTTGGCCAGGGCGACCGTCTTTTTACTTTCGATGGCGGCCAGCGTCGGCGAAAGTCCCGCCGCACCCACAATGCCTGCAACCACCAGGTCGCCACCCGAAAACTGCGCCACCTCCATCACCCCCTTTGGACCGGCCAGCACCTCAATGCCCAGGGGCGCAAGTTTGCGCAAGAGCACCGCCGCCGCCGTCTCGTCCATCAGGGCGACGACGCAAGGCCGAAACTGCCGCGCCTGGGCCTCCAAGCGTTCGGCATTGGCGCCTGCTGCGAGGGCCACAACGCGCATCTGTTCGGGAAAACGCGCCGCCACGTCCAGCGTGTTTTCGCCAATGGAGCCGGTGGAACCCAGAAGGATGATGTTTTTCATTGGATGCCATCAACGTCGGGGCAGGTTGTAACGTCCATTACCCGATAAAAAGCAGGTAATAATAGAGAAGTGGCGCGGCAAAGGCAACGCTGTCGAGTTTATCGAACAAGCCCCCGTGGGCGGGAATCAGGCCGCCCGCGTCCTTGACCCCCGCGCTGCGTTTAAAGAGCGACTCGACCAGATCGCCCACCTGTCCCAAAACGCCCATCCCCATCGCCAGCAGAAAAAAATGGGAGAGTGGCATCTCCAGATGGAAAAACTGCCGGGCCAGCCCGCCGCATAAAACACTGCCGACCAGACCTCCCACCGCCCCTTCAATCGTCTTGTTCGGGCTGACCACCGCCGCCAGTTTGCGTCGCCCCACCGCGCGGCCCACGTAATAGGCCGCCGCATCTCCCCCCCAAGCCACCAGCAGCAGAAAGGCGATCATCTCCCTTCCCATGTCCGGAATGTCACGAATCAGGATGATGTGGGCCAGCAAGCCGGTGGGGTAAACGATGCCCAGGACGAGGAGAGCGGCGTCGGATGCGGTACGCCTCACCTCCCGAAATGAAAAAAGCGTGGCCGAAAGCGCCCCGATGCAGGCCAGCGTCACGCCCAGGAGAGGTTGGTTCTGATGGACACAGAAAAGGAGTACCCCGCCACCCGCCAAGCCCGACCCGATCGCCCGACCTTCGAGTGGGAACAGCCGATAGAACTCATACTGAACGCCGAGGGCGACGACGGCAATCAGGAGGGCGAAGGCTGCGGCTGGCAGGCCAAAGGTCAGGCCAGCAAGGAGCGGCAGGAGAATCGCCGCCGTCAACAGGCGGCTGGGTTTCAGACTCACGGCCCCTTTCCATCTGCCCGTTGCCCGATACCCAACACCCGTCCGAAGCGGCGCTCCCGACCCTGATAGTCGAGCAGTGCGGTTAAAAAATCGCGCCGCCCAAAGCTGGGCCAGAGGGTGTCGGTGAAGTAAAACTCTGTGTAGGCCATCTGCCAAAGGAAGAAGTTGCTGATGCGCACCTCGCCACTGGTCCGAATCAGCAGGTCGGGATCGGAAATATCGGGCGCGTAAAGATGGGATGCAAACCGCGCCTCGGTGATCTCTTCCACTTCGATTTCTCCCTTTTGCACCGCCACAACCAGTCGCTTCGCGGCATCCACAATTTCGGCCCGCCCACCGTAGCTGAGCGCCAGAATGAGGGTCATGCCCTTATTTTTTGCAGTCTGTGCCTCCACGGTGCGAATCAGGCGCACCACCGGCGCCGGGAGCCGCTCAATCTGGCCGACCGTCCGCAATCGAACCGCATGATCCATCATCGTGCGCAATTCATTTTTGAGATATCGAGAGAGCAGCGCCATCAGTTGAATGATCTCGCGCTTCGGACGGTTCCAATTTTCGCTGGAGAAGGCGTAGAGCGAAAGGGTCTCAATCCCCAATTCACTTGAGAGGACAACGATTTCCCGTACCGATTTGGCCCCCTGGCGGTGTCCCAGAGTACGGGGCAGGTCGTTCGTTTTAGCCCAGCGACCATTTCCATCGAGGATGATGGCAACATGCCGAGGCAGGTTCTGTCGATCCAAAAGAGATTGCAGCCCCGCCTCGTCCATCTCGGACGACGGTTCATACGTTGACAACATCATGGTCGAGAGGGGTTAGTGTATTTTCTGGCGCAGGTGGTATTGCAGGGTCTCCAAGACGGAATCGCTGGGAGACGACGGCCCTGTCTGCACCACCATGCTCGACAGCGACGTTCCCGTTTTTGTGTTTTGCATCCGAAAGCCGATCCACCCGGTCTCATTCGCTTGCGATACAGAGAGTTGGAGAAGATAGAGGTTATGCCCGGCTGACGCAGCTTCGAGGTTGGATTGCGGGGGGAGCAGCGTAATTTGAAACCGCCGCGTTTCGGAAAGGGCTGCGATAAACTCACTGATGAGCGCTGGCGGAGCGCCTTCTGGTGCCCGACGCTGCGCTTCAAAACGCACCCATGTCACGGCGACGGGGATGCGGCCCTCGGCGATGCGCACAAGATCGCCCACCTGGACGGAGGGAGAGGGATCGGTCTGTCGGCCCTCCGATTCGCCGGGACGAAGAGACACCACTTCGATGACACCGACTTCCTCTTCAAATTGTCCCAACGCCATTCCCGTATCGGGATGATAAAAAGGCCGACCCTTTCGGTACGCGCTCAGGAGCGTCCCTTCCGTGATACCGGTGTCCGCCCCCAAATCCATGTGAATGCGCCCCCCTTCCAGCGCAATCACCGATCCCTGCACATCGGGGAAGCAGGACAAGACGGCGCGCGCCAGATCATCCACGTTTCCCTGAATGCGATCTTCGCTCGCCTCTCCCCTGACATTTATAGGGATACTTCCAATAACCGAAATCGCCAGCAGACAGGCGGAGACGACCCCCTTCTTCAATCCCATTCCACAGACTTTCAGTGCCGGACCCCTTCGGCGAGGATGACCCTGACGAGCGTAATCAGCAGAATTTTCATGTCAAACCAAAAAGAACGGTTGTATAAGTAGTGCTCATCAAAGGCGACTTTTTCAGGGGTGGATACATGGTCTCGCCCATTGATCTGCGCCCATCCCGTCAAACCGGGAAGGAGTCGGTGAACCCCCTTTTCGGTACGCAAATCAATCAGGTCATCTTCAACGTGAAGCACCGGTCGAGGTCCCACGAAACTCATATCGCCCCGAAAGATGCTGTAGAGCTGCGGAAGTTCGTCCAGGCTGGTTTTTCTTAAGACCTTCCCGATGGGTGTTAGATATTGCTGGGGAAAGTCCAGCAAATGTGTCGCCACGGACGGCGTGTTCATCCGCATCGTCCGAAACTTCGGCATTCCAAATCGGGCATTGTGAAGCCCGACCCGCTCCGACCAGTGCAAAATCGGCCCTTCGGAGGTACACCGAATCAACACGGCAATACCCAGCATCGGTACGGCAAAAACAAGGGCGAGAATGAAGGCGAACAGGAGATCAAAGGCGCGCTTCATCGTATGCGTTACCGACATCTCCACTTCTGTAGTGCCCTATGGTGATGACCCTGTGCTCACGCACACACTCACATCTACGCGACTTGATATTTTTCGGATACTACTACGGTTATTCTGAACTTGTCAATTTAACTCACAATCCATCCCTGAAGTATGCTACACTCCAAAGATACGCCAATGTGTCGTCGTGTCATGGTTCTTCAGCGCTGAGGGTGGAGGGCAAAATGGCTTCTATACGGCAAACTAGGAATATCATGCGGTGGTTTTCTGTTTGCATTTTACTTTACGCCTGCGGCGGCGGCGGGGGCGGCGGCTCCACCACCAACAACGCCACGACGCCCGCTGATACCGCAGTAGCCTCTGCGGCCACAAAAGCGGCCATTAACGCCCTGGCTTTTTTTGACGTCACGCGGCTGGGATTCACCAAACCCTCCCTGGAAGAAACCGGCACGGAAAATGACGCGCAGCAGGTCCGTAGGGGTGTCAATGCCCTGTATGCTCGTTTGCAGCAGCACAGCTCCCAACAAAAGGCCCGCTACGCCCTTACGAAAGACGATGCGGAGTGTGACACAGGAACAGGTTTCATCACCACCGAAGACAAGGGCACACCGGATGAGGTGTTCGATGATACCCATGTGGAGTCTTACACGAATTGTAGTAAGGAGGAAGTCTGGCTGAACGGTTCCACCACCACGACATATTCCACTTCCGCACAGGGCGAGAATCGTGTGACCGTCACGTATGACGACTTCGAGGAAGCCGTCACCGACGAACAGGGCGACGTTATTACTTCTACTAAAATTGACGGCACGGTGACCCTCACGTCTGGCACCCTCGAAGAATGTCCGGCGACCTACGAAGTGATCCCCGACGGGTCGGTCACGGTCAGCATGGACCTCACCATTGAAGACAAAGAAGACTCGGACGGAGATGGAACGCCAGAGCGCCACGAAGTGTCCACGATGACAGCGCTTACCCTGAAGATTACGGAGACGCGGGATGCCGACTGCCAGGAGGAGGAGACCCGGATCAGGGTGGTCGGCCAAGCAAAGGTTGAGGACCTCCTTAATCCGAAGGGGGATGATAATTTCACCGCCACCTTTACAGCCTTTGACATCACGCGGACGCCTGATGCGTCGGGAGCCTTTCTGGAGTTTGAAGGCGGGGTGTCGATTGTTGGCGCTTGTATCAACGGTGATTACACCATCGTCACGGTCAACCCCTTTCTCTATCCTGACGACGGGAGTTGCCCCGTGGAGGGCAAGTTGACCGTGACAGGGGGGGGAAACGCCGTGGCGCTGATCTCCACCCTGTCTGGCGGCCTTCAGATTGACGAAGGGGACAACGGCAGCATCGAGTTAGAAGCGTCCGATTGTCAGGAAAGTGCTTTTTGCGTGAACTGATTCAGAGCGATTCTTAGCAGGCCGGGAAGGTTGTGCAATAGCCGATACGCGACGCCCCGCACAGGTCCAGAATCAGCGCCTCCAGAACGAAGGCTTCGGACACCCGACCCCCTTTCAGTTGGGAATCGGCGGAGCGTATCAGATCGAAGGCCGAACGAATTTCTTCAAGACGCCAATGCTTCATCTGCCCCATAAAAGAAGCCATCCGAAACGGCGGAATACCCACCTTTAAAGCTGCATCCGACGGTGTACATCCGGCCTGCAGCGCCGACTTGGCAATGGCCATCATCCGCCATTGTCGCGCCAGCAGAGAGAGGATCAAAAGCGGCGGTTCTCCAAAAGAGAGCAGCGCCGTCAGCCGACGGATGGCATCATGGCCCTCCTTTTTTCCGATCGCGTCAATCAGGTCAAAAACGGAACCCACCCGTCCTCCCGCCACGCTGCGTTCAACGGCATCCAGAGAAATCGCGTCCGAAGGAGAGGACGCATCGGATAAGACCAGCTTGTCCAACTCCTGTTGAATCCGAAAAAGGTCACGCCCCAGATGTGCCCGCAAAAAGGCCCGTGCCTCCGCCGTAAAACGGAGACCCCGTTTTTGTCCCTCCTGCGTCATCCAGTCAGCGGCAGCCATCTCCGAGAGGGGGGCGCAGGGAATGACCGTGGCCATGCCCTTTAAGGCGGCAAACAGACTCTTTCGCATGTCGGGCTTTTGGGCCGTGAACACCAGCGTCGTCGTCTTACAGGGATTTTTAAAATAGGCCAGGAGTACGCCACGATCGTCCTTGATCCGTTCCGCATCTCGCACAACGATCAAACGGTGGGCGCTCAAGACCGGAAGGGTTTCGGCAATCAGGACAATCTGATCAGGGTCCGCCGCATCGCCATCCAAAAGATCGTCGTTAAAATCACGCAGATCAATCCTGGCGCGAAGGGCCATCAGCAATGCCCGAATAAAAAACGGCTCCTCTCCCCAGAGCAGATAAACGGGCGATAGCGCGCCTCTAGCGAAGTGCCGGATCGCTTCCTGACAGGTCATGCTGCACCTCTTCTGTCTGTTGATCCATCAGCCATTGGCCGATCTGTGTGGCCAGACGATACCCCACTTCGCGAATGGCGCGCTCCCGTGCGGCCATCTCCTCGGACGGGCTGTCCAGGGCTTGGTAGGTAGCGGACGCTTCGATTGGACGATCTTGCGGTGGATGTCCATGTTGGCGAAGGGTGTGGATCATGCCGACCGTCAAACGGTGCGCCGACGCCTGTCCCTTCGATGTGAATGCCACCGGCGATGACGCCGCGCGCAAGACGATTCCCGAAAGGGTTCTCTCCGGAGAGGGGGGGTCTGAAATCACCCGGAATCCCTGCGCCAGAAGCACTTCTCGAAACAGTTCGGTCATCCGAATGTCCAGCAGCGGCGTGGAGGTTTGATTTTCGAAGGGGAGGAGGACAATGGAGGGAGCAGTGTTCAGAATACCCGCAGCGTTCGGAACGCCCGCGTGGTATCCACATCCAGCCAGCAGCAAAAGACAAAACAATTGCCCGCACCACAACATTAACCGGCGGGAGTTGTCCATATCTCACTCCTTTATATATGGTTGATGTGATGCATGAGGGAGCGGAACAAGCGGATACCGTCCGTGCCACCCAGCAGGGCCTCGGAGGCCCGCTCCGGGTGGGGCATCAATCCCATGACATTGCCCGCCGTGTTGCAGATACCCGCAATATGGTCGATGGCGCCGTTCGGATTGTCCGCATCCGATTGCGCGCCCGATGCCGAACAGTAGCGAAAGAGAATCTGCTGCTTCTCCTGAAGGCGTGAACGTGCTGCGTCGTCAATGTAATAGTTGCCCTCGGCGTGCGCAATGGGAAGGGAAAGGACCTCGCCTGCGGTGTATAAAGTGGTGAAGGGCGTGTTGGCATTTTCGACGCGCACCGACACCTGCTTACAGATAAATTTGAGCTGGCGATTGCGCCGAAAGGCACCCGGCAGCAGACCCGATTCCACCAGGATTTGGAAGCCGTTACAGATGCCAATGACAGGGCCGCCCCGTTCGGCAAAGGCTGCGACGGCCTTCATGACGGGAGAGAACCGGGCAATGGCGCCTGCCCTCAAATAGTCGCCGTAGGAAAATCCGCCGGGGAGAATGACGGCATCCACATCGGGCAGAACGGCCGCTTCGTGCCAGATGAAGAGGGTCGGCTGTCCCAAGAGACGCTCCGTGACGTCGCGACAATCACGGTCACAATTGGAACCTGGGAAAACCACGACTCCGAACCGCATCCCTCTCCCCCGCCAAGTCTTGTGCCCGATTTCAATCCACTCGTGTATAACGGGGGAACAGGATCGGCGAGACAGACGCCGACACGACTCCCGCCTCTTTTTGCGCCTGATGAAAGACATCCAGGTGTTGGAGGGTCATTTCGCCCATATCCATTCCGACGGCCCGCCAAGCCGCTGCCCTCCCCGTGCGTCGTCCAAAAACGATAATATCCAGCAGGGAGTTGCCCATCAGTCTATTTTTGCCATGAATGCCGCCGGAGGCCTCCCCCGCCACGAACAGGTTGTGCAGATTCGATTCACCATCCACGTCGATTTTGACGCCACCATTCTGGTAGTGAAGGGTTGGATAAATCAAGACCGGCTCTTTTTGAATATCAATCTGGTGTCGGGTGTATTGACGTACCATGTTGGGAAAACGATGGGCCAGCGTCCCCGCCCCGTTGAGCAGATCCACCATCGGCATATCCAGCCAGACGCCGCAGCGTCCCGCAGCCGTCACCCCCCCACGGCCTTCGTGGCACTCTCGAATCACCGCAGCCGCCACAGCGTCGCGCGTCTCTAACTCATTCACAAAACGTGCGCCGACGGCATTCACCAGGTGTGCACCCACGGACCGGATGGCCTCCGTCACCAGAATACCTGCCATCGGCTCCGGAAAAACCGCGCCGGTGGGGTGATACTGAAACGTGTCTTGCAGTGTGAGCCTTGCCCCCGCGCGATAGGCAATCGGCAAACCGTCCGCCGTGGCGCCATAATGATTGCTGGTGGGAAAGCCCTGAATGTGCAGGCGACCCATGCCGCCCGTGGCCAGGATGACGGTCTTGGCCTGCACGACGGTGTAACGGCCCGTGTCCAGATTTTTCAAGATTGCACCCGTGCATCCCCCCGCACCATCCGTCATCAGCTCCACAATCGGTGAAAACTCCAGAACTTCGATCTGACGGTTGAGCACTTCATCTTTTAAAACGCGCATCATCTCCAGACCGGTATAGTCCTTGCAGCGGAGCAGACGGGGCACGCTGCTGCCGCCGCCTGCGCGGAGGCTCAAATTGCCGTCGTCTTCGCGGTCGAAGAGCACGCCCATCTCCATCAACCATCGCGCCGCTTCCGGCCCTTCTTCCACCAATCGCTTAAGGAGCGCCGGATCATTCTGCATCTGGCCGCCGCGGAGGGTATCCAGATAGTGCCGAACGGGTGAGTCTTCGGGTGAGACGGAGACCTGCATCCCCCCTTCGGCCATGACGGTATTGGAGTCGCCCAGACGGAGTTTGGTGGAAAGGAGCACCGACGCCCCCGCTGCGGCGGCGGTCAGCGCCGCCGTCGCCCCCGCCCCGCCGCCACCCACAATCAGCACGTCCACCCGATGTGCCGGAGACAGCGCGATCCGTTCGGCGGAGAGGGTGCTCCCCGCCTCCAGAAGATCGGCCAGTTCGTGCACCGTCCGCTCCCCCGCATTCGGCCCCACGCGGATGATCCGGTAGGCCGTCTCTTTGTAATCGGGGTGATACCGCCGAATCAGGGCCTCTTTTTCCGCAGGCGCAAGCACTGGCTGCTGCGCCTGCATCCGGATGGAGCGGGACTGGATAACCCGTTCTTTGGATTCCTGAAGGTCAGTCATCATGGTGTGAACCATAAAGGCAAATGGACGGGATATTCAAGGTTCGAGGGACGCGTGTCACGAAAACCGCTGCAACATCCAGCCTGCCATAAAAATGCCCATGCCGACGCCGAAGAAGGTGTAAAGCAGTCCCATACTCCCCCCCTGAAAGGAAGAGACATACAGGACATGCAGGATCAGCAGCAATCCCGTCGCCTGGACTGTTTTAGCAATATAGTAAAAAATCTTTCTCATGATGCCGTACGACTCATCCGGGGTGACGGCCATTTCAATCGGGCGGGATGGGAGGATGTCAGGGCTTTGGATGTCAGGCCCGAATTCGGAGGGAAGGAAGGGGGAAGATTAAAAAGTGAGCACCATGTCTGCGTCGTCCATCTCTTCGAGCAGAAAAGAGGTGAGGCCACGGGCCTCGTCGATCTCCGGAATCAGGTCGTCCTGTGTCAGGCCGCAAAGGGCCATTGAAGAAGTACAGGCATAGAGCCTCACGTCTCCCTGCGCTTTCACATCCCGTATCACCTTTTGCAAGTCAGCCATGCCGGACGCCTCGTAATTTTGCCTTAATGTCCCTTCCAAACCGGCGTAGACTTCCGAAAACCGAACATTCCCAATCCTGCTGCGGGAAAGTGTGTAGACGGCCTCGTCCCGAAAAAAAATCCGGATCGACATCTCGCAGACTGCCGCAGCCATCACCAGCGTGAGAACGGTCACCAGGTTGTTGTGCGTGCCGCGCGTAACCAGAATGGCAACTTTTTTCATTTCAGCCCAGTGCTGCGCACGGCGTTGTGCTTCGCGCCCCTGCCGCGCCATATGACCAGAATGACGGTCTTTTTCATTTCAGACCACCTTTTTCGATGTAGATTTTAACCAGTCCGTCAATATCTTCCATCTTGAGAATCGGATGTCTGAATTTATGCGTCCATGCGGTGATTTCCCGATATTGGAATCGGTTGCCGTGGACTTCCAGCACTTCCCCTTTTTCCATTTCCGCCAATGTGGTGCGGATTACGCCCAGACTGCGGCAGTCAATTGGGTTGAAATATTCTGTCACATTAAGGGTGCGCGCGGCCATGCCTACCAAACGAGGACGCCCTCATGTTCTTCCCACAGACGCACAGAGGTATCTTCGTCAATCACTTCAATTCCCTGAATCAGGTCTTCTTTTTGGATGCCCCGTGCCTTCATGTCCTCCGCGACGGCATGTACCTTTGCCCCATGTTCGAGCATATAGGCCATGACCTTCGCGGGAGAGGTGTCATGCAGCATAATATCCTGTCCCGCAATTTTGACGCTGACCGTCTGGTTTGAAACACCGTAGGTCACACCGGAGTCGCGCAGCAGGACATTAACCTCCACCGGCGTGTCTGAAACACCCAGGGCGGTGGCAAAGACATGCGGATCGACCGGCTCGAAACTTAAATAAATCGGTTTTTCAAAAATGACAAGCACCTTGTTGGCCATGTTCTCTCCTTACCCCTTAAGCAGGGTGTGACGACGTACGTCTCAGCGATAGGTCGGAATGCAGATGACCTTGTCCGCAGCCTTAATGAACTTCCAGAGGTCGCCCAGCGTGCCGATGATCGCGCCGCCCATCTGATGTTTTTCGACCCCCCGTTCCTGAACGCAAAGGATGCACGAAACCCAGTCCAGCTTGGCCCCATGCAATCCCGCACGAATCAACTGATCAATAAATCGCCCGATGTTGGGGTGTTTTTCGCCCAGCACTTTTTGGAGCGATCCTGGCTCGTTGTGATCGATCTGGTCTTTATTGGTCAGCGTCACGGCCTCTTCAAAAGCCCACACGTTGACATCCACGCCCCGTTGCAGGAGCTTCTCAATCAGGCGGAGCACGGTGGTGGGCGCTTCGCGTTGATAGGAACCCGTCGCAAGCACAATCGCGACTCTTTTTGTTTTTACCGGTGCGACGACTGTCGTCATTGTAACCTCCTGTTCATTCGAACGTTAGTACCAGACAACCTTGTCCGATCCCTCCGTAATCAGGTCGGCCAGATGATCCATACTGGAAGGGGTAATCCCCTCCGCAAGACGGGTGATACCCCTTGCGTTGCAAGAGATATCATCCGTCATAACCTTCACGCCGCGTTGTGAGAGGGCTGTCAGATCTTTCGCCACATCGCCCCCCTGTCGGGCTGCGATCACACCATTTTCGATCAGGAAAAGGGTGACCTCGTTCCCCCCGTCCGCCAGAGTTCCGGCGACCTTCTGGACATACCGCCCGCTGGTGTACTCCGTCAAGTCACGGCTGTCCACGATCAAATAACGCACCATTTCGACCTCCGCAGGTTGATCTTTTGTCTGTATCAAACGCCGCGCACATTAGACTCTTTTTCGAGGCGTGGAGTCAAGTTTTGACTTCGTTCTGGGTTGCCTTGTGAAGTACCCAGGACACACCGAGTCAGAGTGACGACATCGCAATATTCAAGTAAGAATCGTTGTTGTCACTGTCCGTGCTATCCTCGGAGGTCACTTATTTAATAAAAGTTTATGGGATCATACACAATAGTGGGTTTTGACTATGGGTGCTATTGGGGCCATCGCCCGACGGGTCATGCTAAAATCCTCCTGTACCTGATTGCTCGCCTCTGGAGCCGGGAAGCGATATCGTTCCTTCTCCTTGTCTGTTTATCGTGTTTATCGCGCTCTTTCGGAAAGAAGTGGCGAAGCCGCGACCCATTAACGTCCGAGGTCGCCACCACGAAGCGACATCCCCTAAAATAACCGCACTCTGTGCGGTCGCTGCAAGCCCTCATGAAGGCACAAACCCTCCGCCTCATTTACAAGCCCGCAGGCAGACACATCTGCCTACTACGGGCATATCCATATCTGAAAGCAATTACCATGCCAAAAATAAAGGCACGTCTCGTAATGTTCAATTTATTGAAATATAATGAAAATATTAAACAATGTACGGGGGACTTGGGTCTAACATTCTGTAGTTTTTCCACAGAGGTGTGGAATTTTGCCCCACAATCGACCGGTGGATTCAAATCGACAAACCAACGGAAAACCCTCGGTGCCGATGAATGGGGCCTCAAGAAAATGTCTTTTTAAGGTTACGAGGCGGATATTTTGGGCAGCGCATCCCCACCGTCTAGGATGCACAAAAAATGCCAAAGTAAAGACCTGACCCCTATGTTTCACATAAACAGTTACAATAACCCATAAGTTCTCTTCCGTAGCATAGAATACCTCAACCCGCTTCTGTTCGTAATATTTTTCCTGCCGCGTTTGCTTGAAATCATAAACTTTAGCTTTCCCCAGCCGTCCATACTTCGCAGGAACAGCAAATCCTGTACTGATGACATCTGCTATTTCTTTTTCGTTTGTACCACGCTCCCATTATGCCCAACCCCGCCGTTCTATTTCGGCACTTATTTTGTTGACTGTAACGATGAGTGCGGGCACAAAAGCATGGCCCGTTTGCAGGGCACTGATGAGCACGACCGAGTCTTCAACGTATTCGTGAACCATCTGGTTTCGCAGGGTGCGCCTGGTTATCCATTCGTCAGCAGACTGGATCAACCCCAATCGTTCAGCGCGATCAAGGTTGTCAATGGCGGCAGATACTTTTTCACCCAAGGCCGTCAAGAGTAAAGGCAATAGTTTGTCGCCCACGGTGTCCTGTAGTCGGCCAAACCTGCCCACAAAGGCTTCCACTCGCTCTGCCAGATCAGGGTCTGCTTCAAGATTAGCGAGTTTCTGCAGCGAAAACAAATCTCCAAACAG
>CAZQIT010000006.1:0-7533 GCA_964592995.1 uncultured Nitrospirota bacterium
AGTCGGGCTGCCGATTCATCCTAAGTTTGCTGCGTTGCTCATCGCTTACATACCCATACGCAGCAAGGGGTATGCGCGCTCCTCGCGCCTTGCAAACAGGGCGACTCGTTTGCCCTTCGTGTGGATGTTATTCATGGACGAACCCTAAATGATCGTGCTGGACGCCTCCGTGGCCATCAAGTGGTTTTTGGTGGAACCCGAAACCCCTGATGCCGTTCGCGTCGTGCAGGCGATTCTTCAGGGAAGAGACCTCTTTGCCGTCCCTGAACTTTTTTATTACGAAGTTTTCTCTGTGGTTGCAAAGAAACACGCCACACCGTCTCAATGGGCCAATGAGGGCATGACGTGGCTCTTAAATCTGCCGCTTCGGCGTATGCCCGTCACGCCCGACTTGGCCGTCCAGATGCACACGTTTATGGCGCAGGGACTCTCGGGGTATGACGCGGCCTATGCAGCGCTGGCCTATCGCAGCCAGGGGCGCTGGCTGACCTACGATGAAGAGGCCAAGCGGCGGCTTTCATCCCCGGACTGGATTGTGTCCCATCTAGCATGAGGTGACCCATGACAGAAATTGCCATTATTGACGGCGTGCGCACGCCCATCGGGAATCTGGGCGGGGCGCTCAAAGAGATCACCAACCAAACTCTGGGCGAATGGGTGACGCGGGAGGTGATGCAGCGCACCGGCATTGATCCTGCAGCCATCGAAGAGGTCATCTTCGGCTGTGTTGGGCAATATAGTGACGCCACCAATCTGGCCCGCGTGATCACACTCAAAGCCGGTCTGCCGACGACCACACCGGCCTATACCGTGGCCCGAAACTGCGCCTCCGGCATGCAGGCCGTGGTCAACGCCTGCCAAAATATCCTTTCGGGCGACGCCGACGTTCAGATCGCAGGCGGCGTGGAGAACATGAGCCTGGCACCTTTTGTATCGCGCGACATGCGCTTTGGGCACCGGCTGCGGCATTCCACGATGATCGACACCATCTGGGAGGGCCTCACCGACGGTTTCTGCGGCCAGATTATGGGGCAGACCGCCGAGAACCTGGCCGAGGAGTTTCATATCTCCCGCCAGGAACAGGATCAATATGCCATTGAGAGCCACAAAAAGGCGTTCCGAGCCACGCGCGAAGGCAAGATGCGGGATGAAATCGTCCCGTTGACCCTCCCCAAGAAGGCGGCGGGCAAATCTGTTACACCGGAGCTTTTCACGCAGGACGAAGGGCCAAATATCGCCCTCACCGAGCCGATGCTTTCCCTCTATCCGACGATCTTTAAGGAAGGCGGCACCGTAACTCCCGGCAATGCCTGTCCGATCAGCGACGGCGCGGTGGCCATGCTGGTCATGTCGAAAGAGAGGGCGTCAGCATTGGGACTCACACCGCTGGGCTATGTCCGATCGTATGCCTCAGTCGGCCTGGAACCCAGCCGGATGGGGATGGGGCCAGCACTCGCCATCCCCGCAGCACTCAAGAAGGCGAACCTGTCGCTCTCCGACATGCAGCTCATTGAGGTCAACGAGGCCTTCGCCGTGCAATATCTGGCCGTGGAGCGGGCGCTGGGACTGCGGCGTGAGATCACCAACGTCAACGGCGGCGCGATTGCCCTGGGCCATCCCGTCGGCATGAGCGGTGCGCGCCTTATCCTCACGCTGCTCAAAGAGATGAAGCGCCGGGACCTGTCATTGGGCGTGGCCGCACTCTGCGTGGGCGGCGGCATCGGCTCCGCCATGGTGCTGGAGCGGAAATAAAACCGCTTTTGAAGCGTGCCCCGTTGACATTCCCCGCTTGCCTGCGTACACTTCCGTATATATACGGAGGGTAACCATGTTGACCAAACGGCTTGAAGTGCTCCTTTCCCCCACGGTGTTCGACCACCTTCACGATCAGGCCAAAGGTGAGGGTCAAACGGTTGGCGGATATGTTCGGCAACTGCTGGACGAGCGGTTAGCCGGACAACCGGCCCGGCAAAAGAAGGCGGCGCTCCAACGGCTCTTTTCATCCGATTTGGAAATTGTTACAGGAGACTGGAAAGACGAAAAAGAGGGCCTGATTCGGCAGAGGGTCACAGCACTTGAAACTCATTGACACCAACGTGTTCATCTATGCGATGGGCAGGGATCATCCCCACAAGCCTGCCGCCCGTGCGGTGCTGGAAGAGATTGCAGCCGGACGGGTCTCGGCCAATGTGGACACGGAGGTGCTTCAGGAGGTGCTCTATTTGTATGCCGGACGGGGGGAGCGAAAAAAGGGGTTGCGTGTGGTGGAGGAATTATTGGAGGTGTTTCCCGCCCCGTTTCCGATTCGCAGCGACGAGATTGCGGTGGCCCGCGACTTGATGGTGGCGCATCATCATCTGGGCACGCGGGATGCCGTGCACGCCGCCGTTGTTCTCACCCGCCATCTGGAAGGTATCCTCTCCGCCGACGCCGATTTTGACGCCATCCACAACGTAACGCGCTTTCCACTCATCTCACCCTAAAGCACATGGAGGAAACCCAATGAATTGGAAAAGTATTCTCTTTGCCAGCACGCTGATTCTTTTTGTCCCATCCACCTCTCCTGCCCTTTCACCGGAGTTACCAACCCTCCCCGGCACGCCGGCCCTGCCAGAGCTTCCGGGCATTCCGGAAGCTGCGAAAATGCAGGTCGTGCCCCCCACGCCGGCTGATGCCATCACGACATACACCTTGCTGACGGTCATGGTGGCCGAAGGGGCCAACATCTGGCTCCCTTCTACGCTGATCCTGAAAAACACCGAGTCGGTTGCCCTGGCCTTGCGCAACGTCAGCAAAGTGGATCATGGTTTTGCCATTGACGCACTGGGTATTAAAGAAATCATCCCCGCAGGGGAGACCAAAATGGTGGTCGTCACCCCCGGCGGAAGTGGCCCGTTGCGATATTACTGTCCGCTCCACAAAGGACATGTCGGCGGTCAACTCCTGATCCAGTAAACCGTGCCCACCGCAACGCTCGAAGAAAAAACAATTCTGGCCCTGCTCCGAGAGGGTGAGCAGACCCTCTCGGAGATCCCTTCTTCCCGCCTAGAGGCGGAGCTTCTGCTCTGTCGAATCCTCTCCTGCCGCCGGATTGATTTATATCTACGAGAGATGGAACATCCCGCGTCGGATGACGTCTCCCGCTTCAGGGCATGGTTGCGTCGGCGCAGTGCGCGCGAGCCGCTTCAATATATTACCGGCGAGGTCGAATTTTGTGGAATGACCTTGCGGGTGTCATCGGGAGTTTTTATCCCCAGACCCGAAACGGAATGGATGGTGGAAGCTGCCAAACAAATCGTGCCCACGCCACGGCGCATCTTGGACCTTTGCACCGGCAGCGGGGCGCTGGCCATCGCCCTGGCCCGGGCCTTTCCGGAGGCGGTCGTCGCGGCATCTGATTGCTCCCCCATCGCGTTGGCCATTGCAAAAGATAACGCGGAACGCCACCGATGTCAGATCGCCTTCAGAGAAGGCGATCTGCTGGCACCCTTTGAATCGGTTATGCCCTTTGACCTGATCGTTTGCAATCCACCCTATATTGCCCAGACCGATCGGCCCCATCTTCAACCTGAAGTTCGGGATTATGAACCGGCCACAGCCCTCTATGCCGCCGAGGGAGGACTTGCCTTTTATCGACGTATTTTAGAAGATGCGCCCACGCACCTTGCGCCCGACGGATGCCTGATCCTGGAGATGGGGGACGGTCAGTCGGAATGGCTTCGGCAACAGGTGGAGGCTCAGGGACGATTTACGGTGGCATTCCTGCCTGACCTATCCGGCACAGATCGTGTGGCAATCCTGACCCTTCGCGGAATTTTACATGGATAAATTCATCGTTCAGGGGGGGGTGCCCCTACGGGGGGAGGTGCGGATCAGCGGCGCCAAAAATGCGGCCCTCCCTCTTTTGGCCGCCACGTTGCTATCGGACTCCCCCTGCCGATTCTTTGACCTGCCTCATGTCAAAGATGTGTTGACCCTGCAGCATCTTCTGCGTCAAATCGGCGCAACCTTTTCCGACGACACCGTTCAGGTCAAGCAAATTACAAGCTGCGAGGCCCCCTACGATCTGGTCAAAACCATGCGCGCGGCAATTTTGGTGCTGGGGCCGCTGCTGGCCCGATGTGGCGAGGCCCATGTCTCGCTGCCGGGAGGTTGCGCCATCGGCGCGAGGCCGGTCGAAATGCACCTCTCTGCCCTTCGGCAGATGGGCTGCGAAGTCAGGATCGAACATGGCATGATTCATGCCAGCACCCGCCGTCTCCGGGGTGCCGAGATTCATTTCAAGTGCGCGACCGTGACCGGCACCGAAAATCTCATGATGGCCGCAACACTGGCGTCCGGCGTGACGGTCTTGCACAACGCCGCACCCGAACCGGAGATTGCAGATCTGGCCCAGTTCCTGTCGCAATGCGGGGCAAAAATCTGCGGCGCGGGGAGCGATCGGATCACCATCGAAGGGGTCAGCGCCCTGCATGGGGCCGCGCACCGGGTCATTCCAGACCGCATTGAAGCCGCGACATTCATCGTCGCGGGCGCCCTCACCGGAGGCGACCTCTGGATTCGGGGATGCCGTCCGGCACACATGACGGCGATCCTGGAGTGTTTGCAAACAGCCGGCGTTCGGATCACCACGGGAGAGGACTTCGTACGCGTCCAGGGAGAGGGGGCCATTCAAGTGCGCGCACTGGCCCTTGCGACGGCCTCCTATCCCGGTTTCCCGACCGATGTTCAGCCCCAGATGATGGTCCTCCTCAGTTGTGCTGTGGGCCTCTCGCAGATCACCGAAACCATCTTTGAAAATCGCTTTCACCCTGTGCCGGAACTTCTACGGATGGGCGCTGACATTCATATTGAGGGAAATTGTGCTAGAATCGCGGGCGTGTCGCGGCTCTCTGGCGCACATGTGATGGCATCCGATCTACGCGCCGGAGCAGCATTGGTCCTGGCCGGCCTGGTCGCCGACGGAGAGACGGAGATTTCGCGCGTCTATCATATCGATCGGGGCTATGAACATTTTGAAGAAAAACTCAGCGGCGTCGGCGCCCGTATTCGGCGGGCGGCCGCGTCTTGAACAATGCGTGTGAAAGAATCCATGCGAAATGAACCGCTGACCATCGGCATCCCCAAGGGAAGTCTTCAGGAGTTGACGCTCAATCTTTTTTCACGCGCAGGCTTTAGCTTTTCCGGATCGGGGCGCTCCCTCTGGCTCTCCTCGAATGATCCGGAAATTCGGCCTGTCTTGCTCAAACCCCAGGAAATCCCCTGGTTTGTCAAAAGTGGTACATTGGATTGTGGACTTTCCGGTCTGGACTGGATCACCGAAACGGAGTGTGCCGATGAGGTGCGCATTCTGGCCGATTTATGCTATTCCAAGCGCTCTTTTCGTCCGGTGCGCTGGGTGTTGGCCGTGCCGCAGGACGCCAAATATGAGACCCCCGCAGACTTGGAGGGAAAACGGATCTCCACGGAACTCAAAAAAATCACGGGCGATTGGCTGGCCGAGCGGCGCATCGTGGCCGAGGTTGACTTCTCCTGGGGCGCCACCGAGGCGAAGGTGCCGCACTTTGCCGATGCGATTGTGGAATGTACGGAAACGGGAGCATCCCTGATTGAAAACGGGCTGCGCATCCTGGACACCGTTTTTGAATCGACCACGCAGTTTTTCGCAAATAAGGCGCTCTACAAAACGGCTGACTGGAAACGCACCAAGCTCGACAGCATCGCGCTTTTGCTGAAGAGTTGCTTGAACGCAGACGTGAAGGTGAGCATTCAGGTTCGGATTCCCGCAACAGCACTTTCGGCGCTGAAACAATTGCTGCCTGCCAACGCGGGGGCCTCCTTCTGGCAGGGTCACAACGATGAGATATTCGTTGAGATCATCGTCAACAAGGAACAGTCGCGTGAGCTGATTCCCCTGTTGGCACATCAGGGGGCCGGTCGAATCTCCACCCATGCGCTGGGTATCCTCTACGACGAACAGGTCAGATCGATACTTTAGAACCGAGGAGGGCCGTGGTGAGAGGGAGACTTCATGCGATTCGGTGCGCCGTTTGCAACCTCCGCCCGGGGACGATTTTGCCCAGCACGACCGGACGGCAGGCGCCGGTCACTGCGGGAATGTTGGCGGGTTGATGACGCCAGGTTTCATAGGCCAGCAGGGCGAAGGTCATCGCCTCAATGGCCCGGCTTTGATGGCCCAGCATCTCAAATGTCTTCACCGAAATCGGATGGAGCCGATCCATCAGTTGCGCCATTAAAACGGGGTTGCACGCCCCTCCCCCGCCCACAATCACTTCATCCGGTGGATGTGCAAGATACTTTTGAATATTCTCCAAAATGGCCGCAGCCGTCAGCGCGGTGGCCGTGGCCACTCGATCCGGCCCGGAAAGACCCATCTCCGTTCCACGATCAAACGCCTTTTTTATGAAGGCCTCGTTAAACAGCTCCCGCCCGGTGCTCTTGGGGGGTCTTTGCTGAATGAAGGGATGCCGCATCCATTCCGACAAAAGCCGCGTGTTCACCTTCCCACGGCGCGCCATCCTGCCGTCCCGGTCATAGCGTTGTCTCCCGCCCGTCAGGATTTGGACAAGACCATCAATGAGCATATTCCCCGGCCCCACATCAAACCCAACCGTTTCTTCTACCCTAGCGCCCGCTTTGAGATGGGTGATATTGCTGATGCCGCCGATATTGATGATTGCGCGCGTCCGTTTCGGGTGTGAGAAAAGCCGCGCATGCAAATAAGGGGTCAGCGGCGCACCCTGCCCCCCTGCCGCCATATCCCGCGGCCTGAAATCGGCAATCGTGGTAATACCCGTTCGTTCGGCGATGACAGAGGGTTCGCCAATCTGGAGGGTGGAACAAATCCGTCGTTTTCCCTCCCGGATCGGTTTCGGCAAGTGTTGAACCGTCTGCCCGTGTGAGCCGACCAGATCAATCTGCGAAAGTGGAACATCGGCCTTTTTCGCGATCTGGATGACGGCTTCGGCAAAGCGCTCCCCCATGTAAACATTAAGGTGACAGAGCGCCGCCACAGGGCAAGGCCTGCCGTTGGCGATTTCGATAATTCTTTTTTGAAGGGATTTTGGATAGGGAAAGATGTCAAACAAAAGCAGTCGGATGCGCGCACCCCGGCCTGTAATATCGACCAACGCGGCGTCAACCCCATCCGCAGAGGTCCCCGACATGAGGCCGACGATTTTCATCGCGCTAGTATAGTTTCATCAATCTGTACACACACCGTTCGTGGTGAGCTTGTCGAACCATGAACGGAACCCATTGAAATGGTTCACCGTTCACACTGACCTTGTCGAACCATGAACGGAACCCATTGAAATGGTTCACCCTTCGACAAGCTCAGGGTGAACGAGATATGTGTATGTTTTACTGAAACGTTATAGTAGAGAACCCGTAATCTGTCCGGTCTTGAACAGACAGGGTCAGACCCACGGCTTTGCGTTGTAAAACGGGAGGACCTTGTGTGATAATGCGTGCCATATAATCACATTCATTTCAAGGAGACGATTCATGGAT
>CAZQIT010000007.1:0-17202 GCA_964592995.1 uncultured Nitrospirota bacterium
CGAAAAGCGTCATTACGCCCATGTCGATTGCCCCGGCCATGCCGATTACGTCAAGAACATGATTACGGGCGCGGCCCAGATGGACGGCGCGATTTTGGTGGTCTCCGCCGCCGATGGCCCGATGCCGCAGACACGGGAGCACATTCTGCTGGCGCGGCAGGTCGGTGTACCGCACATTGTGGTGTTTCTGAATAAGGCCGATATGGTGGATGATCCGGAGTTGGTGGAGTTGGTCGAGTTGGAGGTTCGGGAGTTGCTGTCAAAATACGATTTCCCGGGAGACGACACTCCGATTATTCGAGGCTCTGCGCTCAAGGCCCTGGAGGGGGATACGGGTGAGTTGGGGTCGCAGGCGATTGTCAAGTTGCTGGACGCAGTGGATGCCTACATTCCCACGCCGGTGCGGGATTTGGACAAGCCGTTTTTGATGTCGGTGGAAGATGTGTTTTCCATCTCCGGACGTGGAACGGTGGTGACGGGTCGGATTGAGAAGGGGATTGTCAAGGTTTCGGAGGAGATTGAGGTTGTGGGGATCAAGGACACCCAGAAGACGATCGTGACGGGTGTGGAGATGTTCCGCAAGATTCTGGATCAGGGGCAGGCGGGAGACAACGTTGGGGTTCTGCTGCGCGGGACGAAGAAAGAGGATGTGGAGCGGGGAATGGTTCTGGCGAAACCGGGGAGCATCACGCCGCACACGGTGTTTAAGGCTGAGGCTTACATTCTGACGAAGGAAGAGGGGGGTCGTCATACGCCGTTCTTCAACGGGTACCGGCCACAGTTTTACTTTCGGACGACGGATGTAACGGGGGTCTCGAAGTTAGCGGAGGGCGTGGAGATGATCATGCCGGGCGACAACATGGCGATGGAAGTGGAGCTGATCGCCCCGATTGCCATGCAGGAGGGTTTGCGTTTTGCCATCCGTGAAGGGGGCCGGACGGTCGGCGCAGGGGTCATCACCAAAATTGTGAAGTAGGGGTTCGCGAGCGTTTAGTTGCAAAAGTTGCCGATACGTTATACCCCACCTGGCTTCCCCTTGCAAAGGGGAGGAATCCCCTCCTTTACAAGGAGGGGCAGGGGAGGTAGTTGAGAAATTAAGAGGGTCGCGTGCAGAAAATTCGGATTCGGTTGAAGGCATATGATTATCGGGTGCTCGACCAGTCGGTCATTGAGATTGTCGAGACGGTAAAGCGGACCGGGGCGCGGGTCTCCGGCCCCATTCCGCTTCCCACGAAAATCAACAAGTATACCGTATTACGGTCTCCTCATGTGGACAAAAAGTCGCGTGAGCAGTTTGAGATTCGGACGCATAAGCGCCTGATTGATATTTCGGAGTCCACACCGGAAACAGTGGATGCCCTGATGAAACTGAACCTTTCAACGGGCGTGAATGTGGAGATCAAACTCTAAATGATTAACGGACTGTTGGGTTACAAGCGGGGAATGACACAACTTTTTACGGATGCCGGAAAGCTGACGGCGGTCACGGTGCTGGAAGTGGGTCCGTGTAAGGTTGTGCAGCTCAAGACGGCCGACAGAGATGGGTATGCTGCGGCGCAGATTGCGTTTGACGAAGTCCAGGAGAAGCGCGTCAATCGCCCGATACGGGGGCACTTTAAGTCCGCCAATGTTCCGACGGCGCGGATTCTGAGAGAGTTTAAGGGTGACCTGAGCGATGTCACGGTGGGTCAGGCCTTAACGGTGGACCTCTTCAAAAAGGGGGATCGGGTCAGCGTCACCGGAGTCTCAAAAGGAAAAGGTTTTCAAGGGGTCATGAAGCGGCATCATTTTCGAGGTGGGCCGGCGACGCATGGGTCAATGTTCCATCGCGCTCCTGGATCAATTGGTGCGAGTTCGTTCCCCTCTCGGGTTTGGAAGAACCAGAGAATGCCGGGTCATATGGGAAGCGATCGGATTACAGAAGCGGGGCTTCAGGTGGTGGATGTGCGTCCGGAGCAGCACCTTATTTTTGTGAAGGGTGCGGTGCCGGGTGGGGTGAACGGTTTGGTCACGATCCTGAGGGGGGGGGCGTAATCGCGCCGGGTTTATGGAAACAGACGTTAAGAATTCCAGTAATGAGAAGATCGGTGTTGTTGCCCTAGCCGAATCGGTTTTTGGCAAACCGGTGCTTGGACCGCTTTTACACGAAGTGGTTCGAATGCAGCGTGCATCGATGCGTCAGGGGACTGCGGCCACTAAAACGCGGGGCTTTGTTAGCGGTGGTGGCAAGAAACCCTGGAAGCAGAAAGGGACGGGACGGGCGCGAGCCGGTTCCACCCGATCTCCGATCTGGCGGGGCGGGGGAACGACTTTTGGGCCGCTCCCACGCCGGTATGGTTACACCATGCCCAAAAAGGCTTATCGTGCGGCATTGCTTTCTGCCCTCTCGGAAAAGGCGCAGGAGGGACGGATTGTGGTCTTGGAAGCGTGGGGCTTGGGAGAGGCCAAGACCCGGGCGATGGCCCATCTCCTGAAAACCCTACAGATTACGGGCAATATTCTGATGATTGTCCCGCAACTTGAGGATACGTTGATGCGGGTGACGGGAAATCTCCCCTCCGTACAGTTGATTGAGGCCCGTTCCCTGAATGTCTATGACCTGATGTGGGCGGGATCGTTACTGACAACGCGTTCGGGGATTGAGGCGGTGGAGGCCTGTTGGGGCAACCTTCCTGGAGGGAACCGTGGATCGGCATGACCTAATCATTCGTCCGTTGCTGAC
Organism: uncultured Nitrospirota bacterium; assembly: GCA_964592995.1. Lineage (GTDB taxonomy): Bacteria > Nitrospirota > Nitrospiria > SBBL01 > CAZOFZ01 > CAZOFZ01. The sequence continues at coordinate 2,723 of CAZQIT010000007.1, forward strand.
GGAAAAAAGTACGCTGTTGCGCGAGAAGCGCAATCAGATTTGTTTTGAGGTGCGACGTGACGCCAATCGGAGCGCGGTCAAGAAGGCGATTGAAGAGACCCTCAACGTCAAGGTGGATCGGGTCAACCTCATGAACATTGCGGGGAAGGTTAAACGGCTAAACCGCTTTGTCGGAAAACGCTCTAATTGGAAGAAGGCCATCGTCTTCTTAAAAGAAGGCGAGCAGCTTAAAATTTTCGAGACATAAGAGCAATCTGCGCCATCGGTGCGCAATGAGAAGGATGGGTCAAGATGGGCCTCAAGACATATAAACCGACTTCGCCCGGGCGACGTGGTGCCATGGGTCTGAGTTTCGACGAGCTGACACGGTCAACGCCGGAGAAATCGCTCGTCTGTTCTCTTCCGGCGTCAGGGGGTCGGAATAACAGAGGCAAGATGACCATTCGTCATCGGGGCGGCGGGCATAAACGGGCCTATCGGATCATTGACTTTAAGCGGGATAAAATTGGGATTCCGGCCCGTGTGGATTCCATTGAATATGACCCCAATCGGTCGGCTCGAATTGCGCTGTTGGTCTATGCAGATGGGGAAAAGCGCTATATCGTAGCGCCGGATGGATTGAAAGTTGGGGATTCGGTGATGTCCGGACCGGAGGCAGAAGTTCGAACGGGCAATGCCCTTCCCCTTGCGCGGATTCCAGTGGGGAGTTTGATTCATAACATTGAGCTGAAGATTGGAAAAGGGGCCCAACTGATCCGAAGCGCTGGAGGCGTGGCCCAGCTCATGGCGCGCGAGGCCGAGTGGGTGCAGATTCGGCTGAAGTCCGGGGAGGTGCGGCGGGTCCATTCCGCCTGTATGGCCACCCTCGGACAGGTCGGCAATATTGACCATGGCAATTATTCTTACGGAAAAGCGGGACGATCTCGGTGGTTGGGCCGACGACCTCATGTACGAGGCGTGGCAATGAATCCGGTCGATCATCCCCATGGCGGTGGGGAGGGCAAGGCGGGCCAGGGTAATCCGCATCCCGTTTCTCCGTGGGGACAGCTTGCCAAGGGATATAAAACGAGACGACGGAAGTATACTGACGTGTTTATTATCAAAAAACGGACATCCAGGTAGGTGCTCGCACGGCAGTGTGCTTCGCACACCAGTCGATGGGTTTTAACGGCCGCAAAGCGGCGTTGAGGGGGAGGCTCATTTGGCGAATGCCAAATGAGGGGGCGACGCGAGCCCCTCAAAATAGAGGAACGAGATGCCGAGGTCAGTCAAGAAAGGCCCGTTTATAGACGGGCATCTGTTGGAGAAAGTGGCCAAGATGGATGCGTCCGGGGAGCGAAAGATCATCAAGACCTGGTCGCGGCGGTCTACGATTATTCCACAAATGATCGGGCATACCTTTGCGATTCATAACGGGAAGAAGTTTGTGCCGGTCTATATGACGGAAAACATGGTGGGTCACAAGCTTGGCGAGTTTGCGGCGACGCGCTTTTTCAAGGGACATGGCGCTGCGAAAAGCGAAAAGGCCACTGCGCTCAAGTAAGGGAGTCTCAATCACAATGGAAGCAAAAGCCCTGTTTCGATATGCGCGCTTGGGGCCTCGGAAGGCGAGGCTGGTGGTGGACCTTATCCGAGGCCGAAGTGCGGGTGAGGCCATGAGTATTTTGAAGTTTACGACACGCCATGCCGCGCGGGTGGTGGAAAAGATGTTGAAGTCGGCCGTTGCGAATGCGTCGCAAAAGGAGATGGGAGATGTGGATGACCTCTGGGTCTCGAAGGTTTTTGTGGACGGCGGGCCGGTACTGAAGCGGATTCAACCCGCCCCGATGGGACGGGCGCATCCGATTCATAAGCGGACCAGCCATATCACCCTGATCCTCTCTAACGATATACGGGCAAAGTCTTAACTGGGATTTTTAAAATGGGTCAAAAGGTTCATCCTTACGGATTTCGGTTGGGCTACATCAATACTTGGCGGTCGCTCTGGTATGCAGAGAAAGATTATGCGCTCTTCCTGCACGAAGATCTGAAGATACGCAAGATCGTCAAGAAAAAGCTCTATCACGCAGGGGTCTCCCGTGTGGATGTGGATCGGACGGCGAAGCAGGTTCGGGTGACGATTTATACGGCCCGTCCTGGGATTATTATTGGGCGGAAGGGAACGGAAGTGGACAAGCTCCGAGAGGAGATGGAGGCCCTGACGAAAAAACAGGTCTACATCGACATCAAAGAGGTCCGAAAACCGGAGCTGGATGCACAGTTGGTGGCCGAAAATGTGGCGATGCAGTTGGAAAAACGGGTGGCCTTTCGTCGTGCGATGAAGAAATCCATTGCGTCGGCCCTCCGTCTTGGGGCGCTGGGGATCAAAATACAGTGCGCCGGGCGTCTGGCGGGGGCGGAAATTGCGCGGACCGAGTGGTATCGTGAAGGGCGGGTGCCGCTACATACCCTGCGCGCCGATCTCAATTTTGCGCTGGCCGAAGCGGCAACGACGATGGGACGAATTGGTGTGAAGGTCTGGATATACAAGGGAGATACGCTTCCGGGGCGTGTCCAGGATCGCGATGCGGTTGGGAGTCAGAAATCGTAAGGTTAAAGAGAAGCCATGCTTGCGCCTAAGAAAGTAAAATATCGAAAGCAGATGAAGGGCCGAATGACGGGCATTGCCTATCGCGGTTCGGAGTTGAGTTTTGGGGATTTCGGCCTCAAGGCCATGGCCCCCGTCCGGATCACGTCGAGACAAATTGAGTCGGCCCGCATTGCGATGACCCGATTTGTGAAACGGGGCGGTAAGATATGGATTCGCATCTTTCCGGATAAGCCGATCACCAAGAAGGCCGCAGAAACGCGTATGGGAAAGGGAAAGGGCGCCGTAGAGTATTGGGTAGCGGTGGTCAAGCCGGGGCGCATCCTTTACGAAATGGGCGGCGTGACAGATCAGGTGGCAAGAGAGGCTTTTCGTCTGGCCGCATACAAGCTGCCCGTTGCAACCCAGATTGTCTATCGCGGAATGGAATAGGTTATGGATATGGAAAAGCTCAGGGCAATGTCCGCAGAAGAACGCACGGAGCATGAAAAAATGCTTCGGAAAGAGTTGTTCAATCTTCGGTTTCAAAGAGTCGTCGGGCATATGGAAAATCCATCCCGGATCAAGCAGGTGAGGCGTGAGATTGCACGGGTGCTGACCTGTGTGTCCGCCACATGCAATAAAGAGGCGTCTTCCAAACAATGAGCCATGACATGCTAAAGAAGAGAAAAGAATGGGTGGGCCGCATCGTCAGCGACAAGATGGATAAGACGGTGGTGGTTGCGGTAGACCGAATTGTAAAAGAGGCGCGCTACAAGAAGTTTATAAAGAGAACCACCACATTCAAAGCGCATGATGAAAACAATGCGTGTCGTGTGGGGGACCGTGTCAGGCTGATCGAAACCCGGCCTCTCAGTGCGCAGAAGCGGTGGGTCGTCATGGAGATTCTTAAAAAAAATCAGAACTCGGATGCCGGTGTTTCGGGGGGCGATTCGGGAGCATAGTGGCGGTTTTGCCCGTCATGTCGGATCATTTTCGTTTTTTAAGGAACGGACAGCATGGTACAGATTTACACAATGTTGGATGTCGCGGATAATTCCGGGGCTAAAAAGGTGATGTGTTTTCACGTCAAGGGCGGCTCAAAGCGGCGCTATGCCCGTATCGGCGATATCATCAAGGCTACGGTCAAAGAGGCGATTCCCCAGGGAACCGTCAAAAAAGGGGAGGTGGTCTCCGCCGTGGTGGTCCGGACGGCCAAAGAGATTCGCAGGGAGGATGGTTCTTACATCAAGTTTGATCGGAATGCGGCGGTGTTAATCAATGCCCAGGGTGAGCCGGTTGGGACCCGCATTTTCGGGCCGGTCGCCAGAGAGCTACGCAAAAAGAAGTTTACGAAAATCATTTCTTTGGCTCCGGAGGTTTTATGAAACATCTGGCGAAGCCTAAGACAGTTCTCAGAACCCGCGTGCTCAAGGGCGATTCCGTTCGGGTGATGATCGGACGAGAGCGGGGCAAAGAGGGGAAAGTGGTGCAGGTGCTGCGCGAGAAGGGTAAGGTGCTTGTTGAAGGCCTGAATCTCGTTAAAAAGTGCACGAAGCCCAATCCGCGCAACCCGGCGGGAGGGATTCTGGAAAAAGAGGCCCCGATCGCCATCTCGAATGTGATGGTGGTTTGCGGACATTGTAATAAGCCGACGCGCATTGCAATCCAGACGCTAACGGACGGGAAAAAAATACGGGCGTGCAAATCCTGCGGTGACGCGTTGGGGAAGGCAGGTTGATTGAATGAATACGAAGAGCGTCACTCCTTTAAAGGAGCGTTATCGGGGAAGTGTCATTCCGGCCATGATGAAGGCCTTCCCGTACCAAAACAGCATGCAAGTGCCCGCCATCTCCAAGGTGGTCTTGAATGTTGGTTTGGGTGAAGCGATCAGTAATGTCAAGTTGCTGGATGCGGCGGTGTCGGAGCTTTCCAAGATTTCCAGCCAGAAACCGGTGGTCACGAAGGCGAAAAAGTCGATTGCCGGCTTCAAAGTGCGGGAAGGGATGCCGATTGGCTGTATGGTAACCCTTCGCGGGAAGCGGATGTATGAGTTTCTGGATCGGCTGATTCACACGGCGCTGCCGCGGATTCGTGATTTCAGGGGGATTTCCCAGAAGGCTTTTGACGGACGCGGAAACTACACGCTGGGTGTTAAAGAGCAACTTATTTTTCCAGAGATCAACTACGACGAGATTTCGAGTCTTCACGGCATGGATATCGTGATTGTTACGACGGCATCCACGAACGCGGAGGGGCGAGTGCTCCTTGAAAATATGGGGTTCCCGTTTCGGAAAAACTAGGGGCAGGTGGGAGGCGGTATGGCCAAGAAGTCTCTGATTGCAAAGTTTAAAAGAAAGCCGAAGTTCCCCGTGCGCGAGTACCACCGATGTTTAGTTTGCGGAAGGGTGCGGGGCTATTTAAGAAAATTTGCCGCATGCCGCATCTGTTTTAGAATGCTGAGTTTGCGGGGTGAAATCCCCGGCGTGACCAAGTCCAGTTGGTAGCCCCGTTATCGTGCGAGTCCCTCTGACGGGGCTGCCCCTTTGCGCATACCGAGGTGGTTTTAGTCAGCCCAAAGCGGCGTTGAGTAGCCCCTTTGCGCATACCGGTATGCTTTTAATCAGCCGCAAAGCGGCGTTGAGTAGCCCCTTTGCGCATACCGGTATGCTTTTAATCAGCCGCAAAGCGGCGTTGAGGGGGAGCCTCATCGGGCTTTGCCCGATGAGGGGGCGACGCGAGCCCCTCTAAACAGAAAGGTTAAACCGATGGCCGATCCGATTGCGGATATGTTGACTCGAATACGCAATGCAAAACAGCGTAAACACGAACAGGTTTCCGTTCCGCTCTCTAACATCAAGCTGGCGATGGTGCGAATTCTCAAGGATGAAGGGTTGATCCGAGGCTATAAGGTGACGGGGGAGTCGCCCCGGCGCGCACTGGAAATCGGCCTGAAATACACGGAGCAGGAAGAGTCAGTTATTGAGAACTTAAAGCGCGTCAGCAAACAGGGACGACGCGTTTATGTCGGTGCGGACGATCTTCCCCGTGTCAAAGGGGGGATGGGGATTGCCATCCTCTCGACCTCGAAGGGACTGATGACACAACGCGCCTGCCGTGCTGCAAAGATGGGCGGAGAAGTCCTCTGCTACATCTGGTAGTCCTGCGCGGACGGCGGGTGTGCTTCGCTCAACGGCCGGAGCGGGTGGGTGGTGTTTCCGTAAGAGGTTGAACCGTTGGGCTAAAACCAGCGGAAGGGCCGCGAGCCTCTCGAATTGGGGATCAAGAATGTCTAGGGTTGGCGTTAAGAAAATTCAAATTCCGGGTGGGGTGGTCGTCAAATTTGATGGGCAGGTTTTACGTGTGACCGGGCCGAAAGGGAGCGGGGAGCGGTCAATCCGATCCGAGATTGGTGTCTCAATCGAAGGCGGGGAGCTTTCTTTCTCGCGTGTATCGGAAGATCGCACAGCGCGTTCGCTACATGGTCTCATGCGGAATGAAGCCCAGAATATGATTATCGGCGTCACACAGGGCTATGAAAAAGTGTTGGAAATAAACGGAGTCGGTTATCGTGCTGCGGTTACGGGAAGAGAAGTGGTGTTGAACATCGGATACTCCCATCCGGTGAATTTCCCGCTTCCGATTGGCATTGACGCTTCGGTAGAAAAGCAGACGGTGCTAACCATCAAGGGGACGGACAAATATCTGGTCGGACAGGTTGCGGCCAATATTCGGTCCTTCCGGAAGCCCGAGCCCTATAAAGGCAAAGGGATCAAGTACCGGGGAGAGCATATTCTGCGAAAAGAAGGTAAGAGTGGCAAGGCGGGGGGGAAATAAGGGCCATGCGATCTGAAGAGAAAGTGCTGGCGAGGCAGCGGCGGCATCGGCGTGTGCGGCGAAAAATAAGTGGAACGGCGTTGCGTCCGCGTCTTTCCGTATACCGTAGCCTGCGGCATGTCTACGCGCAGTTGATTGACGATGAAGCGGGCAAGACGCTGGCCTCGGCATCCAGTTTAATCAAAAACGAGGCCGTACCTTTATCAGGCAATATCCCATCCGCCGCAGAAGTGGGACGCCGCATTGCAGCGCAGGCGAAGCAGCTTCAGATCGAACAGGCGGTGTTTGATCGGGGTGGGTATCTCTATCATGGGTGTGTAAAGGCGCTGGCGGAAGCGGCCAGGGAAGGCGGACTGAAGTTTTAGTCCATTGCTGAGGAGGTTTTTTTGGCGCGCATTAGTTCAGATGGCATGACGTTAAAAGATAAAGTGGTCTTTATCAACCGCGTTGCGAAGGTCGTAAAGGGGGGGAAGCGATTTTCCTTTGCGGCAGTTGTGGTGGTGGGAGATGCACAAGGACACGTGGGCGTCGGAACAGGGAAAGCGGCGGAAGTCCCGGAGGCGATCCGAAAAGCCATTGAGAGCGCCAAGAAGAGCCTTGTTTTTGTTCCCTTGAAAGACAGCACGATTCCTTACGAAGTGGTGGGGCACTACGGAGCGGAGAAGATATTGTTAAAGCCTGCGTCGGATGGAACGGGGATTATTGCCGGTGGGCATGTTCGGGCCGTCATGGAGATGGTGGGCGTCTCCAATATTCTGAGTAAGTCTCTGGGAAGCGGGAATCCACTTAACGTGGTGAAGGCGACGCTGCACGGATTCTCAAAGCTCAGGAGCCAGGAAGCGCTGGCGGCGATGCGGGCGCAGGAAACAGGCATCTAAGCCACTTAAGCGACTGGAATAATGGGGTGATTCAATATGGAAAAAGCGTTATCCATTCGGTTACGGAGGGGTCTGGCAGGACGGCCACAACAACATAAGCGGGTGGCTGCGGGCTTGGGGTTGCGCAAGCTTCACCAGGAGGTGATTCGTGTCGATACCCCTCAAATCCGAGGCATGGTGAATAAGATTTCACATCTTCTGGAAGTACAGGAAGTATCCGCCGACCGGCTTGTCGTACGGACGAGAAGGAGGGGCGTATCTCGTCAGGTAGGCGCCGAAATGCAGGGTGAGAACGCAATTGTTGTGGAAGCGGGAAAAATAGACGCATGAAGATATCGGATTTGTCCCCCGGACCGGGGGCTAAGAAAAAAGAAAAACGGATTGGACGTGGGCCGGGGTCGGGGCATGGCAAAACCTCCACAAAGGGCCATAAAGGCCAAGCGGCGAGATCGGGTGGCACCAAGGCGCCAGGATTTGAAGGGGGACAGCAGCCCTTGATTCGTCGTGTCCCGAAAGTGGGCTTTATCAACATCTTTAAAAAGCGCTATTGTGTCGTGAATCTTTCTAGGCTTGCCCGATTCAATCCGGGGCAGATCGTGGATGTTCCTTGTCTGATTGCAGCGGGCATCATCAAAAAATCGGCACGGTGGGTCAAAATACTTTCCGACGGTGAGGTCACGAAGCCGCTGATTGTTTTCGCCCATCACTTCAGTCAGGGTGCGACGCAAAAAATTCTCTCGGCGGGTGGCGAGGTGCGAGTGATTTCCGCATGAGTCGTCACGGAAGTCACCGATCGTCCCGGGTCCGTATTCCTCTCCATTTTCTTGCAGCATAAGGATTCGAGTGTTTCAGCGGTTTGTCACCAGCATTCAGAATGTGTTTCGCATCTCGGAGTTGCGGCATCGCATCGCCTTCACGGCGGTGATGTTGTTCGTCTACCGGACGGGGGGGCATATCCCAACGCCGGGCATCAACAACGAAGCGCTCAGCAGCTTTCTGACCCAGCGGGGGGGTGCCCTGATGGGGTTCTTGGACATCTTCTCCGGTGGGGCGCTCTCCCGTCTGTCGATCTTCGCGCTGGGAATCATGCCCTACATCTCGGCCTCCATTATCACGCAATTACTCACGGTTGTTGTCCCGGCCCTTTCAAAACTGGCGAAGGAGGGGGAGCGTGGGCGGAAGAAAATGACGCAGTACACGCGCTTGGCCACCATTGCGATCGGGCTGGTGCAGGCGATTGGCATTGCCATCGGTTTGGAAGGAATGGAAGGGGGGGGTTTTGTGCGGAGTCCCGGCTGGGGATTTCGTCTGACCACCATGATTACCATTACGGCCGGAACGGCCTTCTTGATGTGGGTGGGCGAACAGATTACGGAACGGGGAATCGGCAACGGCATCTCCATGATTATTTTCGCCGGTATTGTCGCGGGCATTCCCAGTGCCCTCATCAACACGTATCAACTCTTTGATACGGGACAGATTGGGTTTCCGTTTTTAATCCTCTTGGCCATTCTCATGCTCTTTGTGGTTGTGGCGATCGTGTTTTTGGAGAGTGGTCGCCGGAAAATTGCAGTGCAATATGCAAAGCGAGTGGTGGGTCGGAAAGTCTATGGGGGCCAGAGTACCTATATCCCGCTCAAGATCAACACAGCGGGGGTTATTCCGCCGATTTTCGCATCCTCCCTGATTGCATTTCCCGCGACGATTGCCGGGTTCATCACCGTTTCGTGGGTAAAAGAGATTGGAACAAATTTGTCTCCGGGTACTATTTTTTATACGCTTCTATACGCCGCTTTGATTATTTTCTTCGCCTTTTTCTATACGGCAGTTGTCTTGAATCCGGTGGATATGGCCGACAACATGAAAAAGCATGGTGGATTTATTCCCGGCATTCGTCCGGGGCAGCATACCTCCGACTATCTCTATCACGTCCTGACCCGAATTACCTTTGCAGGGGGACTCTATCTGGCGCTGGTTGCGATCATCCCTGAAATTTTAATCTACCGTTTCAATATTCCGTTTATTTTTGGCGGAACCTCTCTCTTGATTGTCATCGGTGTCGGAATTGACACCTCCCAGCAGATCGAAACACATATGCTGAATCGAAATTATGAAGGTTTTATGAAGAAAGGCCGTCTGAAGGGGCGCGCGTTTTAGTCGGTAGGGGGTATGATGCGCCTGGTGTTCTTGGGCGCCCCGGGTGTTGGGAAGGGGACGCAGGCCGCGCTTCTATCCGAAGCGTGGTCCATTCCGCAGATCGCAACGGGGAATATATTACGGGCGGCCATCACGCAGCGGACGACGGTGGGGTTGGAGGCTGGCTCCTACATTGATTCTGGAAAGCTGGTTCCGAACGACGTGATCATTCGGATTGTGCGTGAGCGGCTTTTGCAGCCGGATGCAGAATCGGGGTATATCTTGGATGGTTTTCCCAGGACGATACAACAGGCTGAAGCACTTTCTGAAACGCTCTCCGAGCGTGGTCAGCGATTGGATCGCGTGATTCATTTTGATTTGAATGACGAAGTATTGGTGGATCGGATATCGGGGCGAAGGAGTTGTTCCGTCTGCCAGAGGGTCTACCATGTATTGCATCATCCTCCAAAGGATGGGGTCTGTAGATGTGGGGCGCCCGTTGTACAGCGAAAAGATGATGTTCCCGAAACGGTGAAGGCACGACTGGATATTTATCGCCGTGAAACGGCGCCGTTGATTCAGTATTACCAGCATCAGATGATGCTGGAGCGGGTGGATGCAGACCGAGAGATTTCAGAAGTGACGCAACAGGTTCGGGAGGCGGCGCGCATGTCGGGGTCTGTGCGTTGATTATTTTAAAATCCCAGCGTGAGATTGAAAAAATTGCGCAGGCATCTCGGATTGTCGCCAGAACGTTAGAGGGGTTGAAGCAGTTTATCAAGGTGGGCATGGCGACACGGGAACTGGATCAGTTTGCAGAATCAAAAATCCGTGAACAGGGGGGTATCCCGGCGTTCAAGGGGTATCGAAAGTTTCCAGCCAACCTGTGCGTTTCGATTAACGAAGAGGTGGTGCATGGCATCCCATCGGATCGGGTGATTCGCAAGGGTGATCTGGTGAGCATGGACTTGGGCGTGATCTACGACCGTTTTTATGGTGATGCTGCGGTGACGGTGGCGATGGGGGATGTGGCGCCAGACCTTCAGAAGTTGCTTCAGGTCACGGAGGCGTCTCTCTATCGGGGGATTGAAGCGGCGCGAGAGGGGAACCGATTATCTGATATTTCCCATGCGGTGCAATCTCATGTGGAGAAGGCCGGTTTCTCCGTCGTGACGCACTATGTGGGTCACGGGATTGGCCGTTCTTTGCACGAAGACCCGCAGATCCCAAATTTTGGAACGCCCGGTCGCGGTCCTCGATTGAAGGAAGGGATGGTCTTGGCGATCGAACCGATGGTCAATATCGGAAAACCGGGAGTGCGGCTTTTGAAAGACAAGTGGACGGCCGTGACGGAAGACGGCAGTTTCTCGGCCCATTTTGAACATACCGTTTGCGTCACGAAAAGTGGTCCGATCATTCTGAGCAAAATGTAGTGTTATAGGTGTGGGTCTCTTCCGGATTGTGTCCCCGCCGCTTTGGGGGTTCGGATTGGACCGGTTGCGATGGTGTTTATGGCGAAAGAAGACCTCATTGAAGTTCAGGGAACGATTCGGGAGACGCTGCCGAACGCCATGTTCAGGGTTGAGCTTGAAAATGGGCACCGGGTGCTGGCTCATATTTCAGGGAAAATGAGAATGCACTATATCAAGATTTTACCGGGAGACAAGGTGACGATGGAGTTGTCCCCCTACGATTTGACGCGGGGACGAATTACGTATCGGTTCAGTGGAAGGTAGAGAATGAAAGTTCGCTCTTCGGTCAAAGCTATTTGTTCAAAATGCAAGGTCATCCGGCGAAAAGGGGTCGTTCGCGTTATTTGCGAAAACCCGAAGCATAAACAACGACAGGGTTAAGGGTCGAAGCGGGAGTCCGCAGGAGTCCAAAGATGGCCAGAATTTCTGGTATTGATTTACCGCGTGAGAAGCGGGTTGAGATCGGCCTGACCTATATTTACGGTATCGGTCGTTCTGCATCCCTTAAAATCCTGAAGAGCACTTCTATTGATCCCAATATCCGAGTGAAGGATCTTCAGGAAGATCAGGTGATTCGGCTTCGCGAGGTGATCGAACGGGATTACAAGGTGGAGGGAGACTTACGCCGCGAAGTCTCAATGAATATCAAGCGGCTGATGGACATCGGCTGTTATCGCGGGCTTCGGCACCGGCGGGGATTACCCGCACGGGGTCAGCGAACCAAAACCAACGCCAGGACGCGAAAGGGGCCGAAGCGGAACACGGTCGGCAGCAACAAACGCAAAGTAACCAAGACATAGGGGCGCGACACGCGTACATTGGGTAGATGATATGACTGCAAAGAAGGGTTTCAAGAAAAAAGAGAAGAGAAACGTTCAGATCGGCATTGCACATGTGCAGGCGTCCTGCAACAACACCTATGTGACCATTACGGATATGACGGGGAATGTCATTGTCTGGGCGAGCGCGGGGGGGCAGGGTTTCAGGGGGTCTCGTAAAAGTACCCCCTTTGCGGCGCAGCGCGCGGCGGAAACGGCCGCCAAAAAGGCAATGGAGAATGGGATGAAGCAGGTGGATGTCCTTGTTAAAGGACCCGGTTCGGGTCGGGAGTCTGCGGTGCGTGCGCTCCAGGCGGCCGGTTTAAAGGTCAACCTGATTAAAGACGTGACGCCGATTCCGCATAACGGATGTCGCCCGCCCAAGCGGAGGCGGGTGTAGGATCAGGGTACTGGCTGTCGTAAGCCAAAAATACAAGGGAGAGTGCTGTGGCAAGATATAACGGTCCCGTCTGCCGGCTTTGCAGACGGGAGGGAATGAAGCTCTTTTTGAAGGGCGCGCGTTGTCTGACCGAAAAATGCGCGATTGATCGGCGGGATTATCCGCCGGGACAGCATGGACAAGCCCGTCCGCGTGCGTCCGAATATAGCGCGCAACTCCGGGAGAAGCAGAAAATCAAGCGCATCTATGGTGTGCTGGAGCAGCAGTTTAGACGCTACTTCTTTGAGGCGGAGCGAAGGAAAGGGATTACCGGTGAGAATCTGGTGGCGCTTCTGGAAGCTCGTCTGGACAGTGTGGTCTATCGGCTGGGTCTGGTCTCGTCTCGGAAGCAGGGCCGGATGCTGATTCGCCAGAACCATTTCATGATTAACGGAAAGTCTGTCAATATCCCGTCCTATATTCTGGCGGTGAATGACAGCGTGGCGGTCCGGGAAAAAAGTCGGGGTCTTCTGGTCATCCAGAATGCGCTGGATGGCCCCGGTCGTGGTGTTCCGGACTGGCTGGAGTTTGATCGCGCACGACTCACGGGCGTCGTCAAAGCGCCGCCGCGTCGCGAGCAGGTGGCGATTGAGATCAATGAGCAGATGGTGGTGGAACTCTATTCCAGATAACCTAAAGAGGCATGTCGGTTCTTTAAGGGCCTTGTGCCCGTGACATCAAACAGGGTGACGATTCGATGATGATTCGAGCAAAAGATTTTCAAATCCCCCGAAAGCTGGACGTTGAGAAAGAGACGTTGACGGATACCTACGGGAAGTTTTTCGCAGAACCCTTCGAGCGGGGTTTCGGAACGACGATCGGCAATACCTTAAGGCGAATTCTCCTTTCTTCGATCTCGGGGTCTGCCATCACATCTATCCGGATTGAAGGGGTCTTTCACGAGTTCTCTGGGGTGACCGGTGTCAAAGAAGATGTCACCGAGATGATTCTGAATCTTAAAAATCTCCGTCTCAGGCTGCATTCAGATCGGCCGAAACAGCTCCATATCAAGAAAAAAGGGGCGGGGGTTGTGTTGGGAAAAGACGTCATTCATGATGCAGACGTCGAAATTCTGACGCCCGATCTTCATATTGCCACGCTGGACAAAGACGGTCTCTTGGACATGGAGCTGACCGCAAAACGAGGGCGTGGATATGTCCCTGCGGAGCATAATAAAGAAGAGGGGAAACCGCTTGGGGTGATCCCGATTGATGCGATTTTTTCTCCAATCCGGAAGGTGAATGTCTCGGTGGAGAGTGCCCGTGTGGGACGGACGACTGATTACGATAAGCTGATTTTGGAAGTCTGGACAGATGGGAGCTACCATCCGGAAGAGGTGCTTTCCTTCTCTGCGAAGATTCTCAGGGAACATCTGACGCTGTTTATCGGTGCCGAAGCGGAAGAGGCCCCCCTGGAAGAGGGCGTGGAGGGATCGGAGGAGGTGGCTTCCGGCTTGGATCGCAGCGTGAGCGAACTGGAATTGTCGGTGCGTGCGGTCAATTGTTTGAAGAGCGCGGGTGTCCGCACCATCGGAGAGCTGGTTTTGAGAACGGAAGAGGAAATGTTGCGCACCAAGAACTTTGGAAGAAAATCGCTGGATGAGATCAAGGAAGCTCTGAAGAACATGGGGTTGTCTTTGGGGATACAGGCGTAGGACGGGATACTTAAATATGCGACATCGTACATCAGGGCGCCCACTGGGGAGAAATAAGGCGCATCGAAGGGCATTGTTCCGAAACCTAGTCACCTCGTTTCTTCGCTATGAGCGGATTGAAACCACCGAGGCCAAGGGGAAAGAGATCCGATCTTTGGCGGACCAGATGATTACGTTGGGGAAGCGGGGCGACCTTCATGCGCGAAGGCAGGCGGCGTCCTATCTGTTTGATCCACTCGTCGTCAAGCATCTTTTTTCTGAAGTGGCGCCTCGATTTCTGGGGAAGCCTGGGGGATATACCCGCCTGATTAAGACGCGTATCCGCTATGGAGATGGGGCGCCGATGGTAATTTTGGAGCTTACCGAAACGCAAAAGAGAGACGTTCCCGCGCTCGTGGAGACACCCCCGGCGAAGACACAACCCGAAACAACCCCCGCCCCCGTTTCGCCCGCCACAGAAGATGCGACGGTGCAGACGGCTTCCGCGTAAGAGACACGCGCCCGCAGCAGCAACCCATCCCATGAAAATCTGTAGGGGGAAGCCTTCCCCTACAGATATCGGGTCATCCAGGCCGTCAGTCGGTCGGCCATCTGCGCGAAGTGTAACGGTTCGGAGAAGTCGTGATTGGCTCCGGATAGTATGACCCGTTCCTTTTCGGACTGTATTTGTGCGAAGAGGT
>CAZQIT010000008.1:0-2716 GCA_964592995.1 uncultured Nitrospirota bacterium
CCTTTTGGTGCTTCGTCCTGGGCGACGGACTCACGTAATGCTCTCCCTCCAGCAACTCATGACGCCTGCCGTCATCCGGAAATAACAGAAAATCTGCGTAGGTAAATTTTACGGGACTGGCCTGCGTCAACATGGTGTTCCCTACGCTACCGTCGCGGCTTTTTAGCCATCTGACGTTCTTCCTTTTTTGCCTCGCGTCTGATCTGTTTTTGACGTCGCCGCCAATAATATCCCCCGCCCGCTACAAGGAGGGCGCCGCCCGCCCAGGCGATCCCACTCCAATCTGCTCCACCCGGCGCGCCAAAATCAACCTGGCCAATTCGTTCGGTCATTTGGTCTCCGGGGATCAGATCAATGGCAATTTTTTTGACCTCGCCCTCTGCCGTGACGGTGACTTCATCTCCCTTGTTCGCATCGTGCAGGTGAAATTGCACCTCGTAATAGCCACGCCCGTCCGTTGTGGTACTCTTCTTCTCACCCCCCTTGTGTTCGACGACCACCGAAACCGCTTCCTTCGCCTTCCCTGCCGCGTCCCGAACATGCCCCTTCACCATGTAGCGGTGATCGGCCTCATGCTCGGCAAACACGGGCCGGACGAGAAGAAAAAAAGAGAGAAGCAGGGGTGTGATCCGCATGGCCTATACAACCTTCGCCAATCGACCGATCATCTCTGCCGTATCAATCTCCCCACGCCAATAGTCGAGCAGCGGTTCCTGATTCAACTGGATATAAGTGGCCACCCGTTGAAAGTCATCCGCACTCAAATCGCCACCGGCCACCACTTCGGGCACATCGCCAATGGAGACGGAAACCGTATCGGTCAGATCAACCCGATGGCTGTGCGTTCTGCTGACTTTGATCCTCGGCCCATGTCGGCTGCGACCTTTCTCGCTCACCCAAATGACCATCGGAAGCCCCGTGGAATGCGGTCTGAGATTGGCCATTTCAAAGGGACTCTCTGCCGTTTGCTCGTCAACATGAACCGCAACAGATTGCGTGTGCATCATCAATCCTGATGGAGAAGACAAACGATGAGTGTTTTACGGCCGACCACCACGCGACTCCGGAGGCCCCTCGGCGGCAGCCTTCAGTGTACCGAGGTAATAGGTCATGGCCAAGGCATCCCGATCCCGCAGTTGGAAATTGGGCATTTTGGTATCGGGCTTGATGGATTGCGGATTTTTGATCCACTTGTAGATATAGTCCGGGCGCAGCCGGAAACCCGCGCGGCTGAGCGACGGCCCCACGGCCCCGCCCGTCCCATCAATCGAATGGCAGGCGAGGCAGCCATACTTCTCTTCAAACAGGCGCTTTCCGATTCGGGCCATCTTCTCCCGCGCCTCCTCCGGCGTGGGGGGCGTCTCCCCCTCCTCCGCCTCAATGGGAATCGTCAGATCGACCTTCATGATCCGAGGAAACTTTGGCCGCACGGCCACGGCATCGGCAGGCACCACCACCTTGGGCTGCTTGTTTTTATGGAGTGTCCGGAGATATGCAACCAGCGACCAGTGCTCCTGTTCGGAAAAAACGGCCCCAAAAGGCGGCATGTAGGGTGATTTGCTGATCCCCGCCCCACCTTTTGTAATCGCCTCAAACAGTTCTTCGTTGGTGCGACCCGCCATGTACGGCTCGTTGCCGTCGGTGTGATCCCGCGGCTTCGGATCAAGGTTTACGGCGTTGAACCCCTGCCCATTGCCCTTTGTTCCGTGGCAATGCGTACAATAGTAGGAATAGAGCGCCTTCCCCTCTTTGACCAGCGGGTCACCGCACCCCGAAAGCGCCATGACCAACACGCCCACGCTCACCCCTTTGAGCGCCCTCCCGATTATCCCGCCGACACGCCCCATCATTCCTCTTCTCATCGTCACAATACCTTCACGTTTACGAACGCCACCTTACTTGCTCATGCCGCAACCGCCACCAGACTGCTCTCCGTCCTGGGTTCGGGAATCACTTCCCCGTGAAGCCGCATCCCCTCAATGTGGAACGCAAGGGCCTCACGCATCCGCTCCAGCGTCGCCTCTCGCGTCTTGCCCGTCGCAATACAGCCGGGGAGGTCAGGGGCGTAGGCCGACCAGTTGTGATCGCCCACTTCCAAGATGACGGTGTACGCTTTCACGCCCTCTCACCCACTTCCTGTAAGCGTTGCTCAAGAAGAAGATTGATCACGCTTTCAATGCTCACGCCACGCTTCTTTGAAATTCGTTGCACCCGCGCCAGAACGGTGTGATCGACGGCAACCCAATACTGCCGCCCCACATCTGGTGCAAGATCAAACGTCGCAGGTTGGGTCTGTTCCCAATAGTCGGCAAGGCTGTGCGTGTCCCAAAACTCGGCAACCTCTTCGTAATGATTCAACTCCGGAATATGTTTACTTGCGCCCATACTGTCGTCTTAATAAAATTGACGATACGCACGATCGGCTTGACCCTACATCTGCCCGGACTTGGCCTTGCGCACCAGGAAGAGTTCTAGGCCCACGGCGGCCAGCACCCAGCCGATGGCCTTGCCATAGGCCGACGGCGGAATTTTTTTCTCAATCAGCACGTAATACCAGGACGAAATGGAACGCTGAAGGCCCACCTCGCCGTTGAACCCGTCCCACGCATGAAAGGAGATGGGAACAAACGCGCCGGGCTCGATCGGCGTCATCGTCGTAGGATCACTCGACGCCAGAGGCCGCTTCATCACCACACGCCATCGCCCGTTTGAGAAG
>CAZQIT010000009.1:0-3230 GCA_964592995.1 uncultured Nitrospirota bacterium
CCGGCCGCTATACCTTCATTCCATTTGGTATTTTTGGCATTCCCGCCGATGCCCCGGAGACGATTCGAATCTCCCAGAGTGAAGTCGAGCAACTACTCTGGGAGCCGGTGACGTCGGACGATGCTTCCGGCATGATTTTGCCCATCGCGCCGGGCATGGGTGGTGACGGGGCCGTTAGCATTGATCGGAAGCCGTCCGACGCCACATTGGCGCTGCCACCCGTGGCGCGCGGTCACGGGTCGATCCCCGTCCACCGTAAACCCCGTTTGATATCCGATCCGACAACCCCCCTCTTCCTGCCCGATGGACAGGTTGCCCTGGAAGGGATCATCCGGCTTCTCGAACAGGAATCAGGGCTTGTCAAGAAATGATGTATATAGTTATAAAAATACGATATGATCCGGAACTCAAGTAAAGAGCAAAAGAAATTAGGAAACAAGGTGTTTTGCCAACAGCTTTACTTTGGGCACAATTGGGGAGATCAAGAACAACCCCCTAGCCCCCTTTATTAAGGGGGAATGACCCACTTGAAACTCAGAGGAGCCAAAAATAATAATCCGGAGTGCTTATGAATGGCATGGTCAGGTTCACATTTAATGGTCAGGAAATCGAAGTTCCGGAAGGGACTTATTTAATCGAAGCGGCCAAACAGGTGGGCGCCGAGATACCGCACTTTTGCTATCATCCCAAGCTGAAATACGATGCCAACTGCCGGATGTGCATCGTGGAGGTCGAAAAGGCCCCAAAACTGCAAACCTCGTGCAGTACCGTCGCGGGGAACGGGATGGTGGTCTGGTCGAACACCCCTCGGGTCAAGGAGGCACAGGAAGGGGTCATGGCCTTTCTTTTGGGCAATCATCCCCTAGACTGTCCGGAGTGCGATCAGGGCGGGGAGTGTCAGCTCCAGGATTTTGCACATGCGCACGCGCCGCGCGTGGGACGTTTTACCGAAAAAAAACGGGTCTTTACGAAAGAGTATTTCGGCCCCCTGATCGAAAAGGAAATGAACCGGTGTGTCTCCTGTCTGCGCTGTGTCCGCTACTGCGACGAAGTCCTGGATGTGAACGCCCTGGGTTCCATCGACCGTGGCAGCATGACGCAGATTGGAGGATTCAACCATCATCCCCTGGATTGTGAATTCTGTGGCGGCTGCATTCAAATCTGTCCGGTGGGGGCGCTGACCAGTCGGGTCTCCATGTATGACTATCGCCCCTGGCAGGTGAAGAAGACCGAAACCATCTGCAACTATTGCGGCGACGGCTGCGCCCTGACGCTGGAATCAATAGATGACAAGGTGGTGCGGGTCAGCTCCAAATTGGGCAGCGGGCGTAACGAGGGCGATCTCTGCGCACGGGGATTTTTTGGATACGGCTACATTCATAACGAAGCGCGGTTAACCCGTCCGATTCTCCGATTGGAAGGGCGTGCGCCGCTCCAGATCACCTGGGAAGGGGCCTTACAGCGGGTGGTTTCGGGCCTTGCCGCCGTCAAATCACAATATGGCGCACAGGCCATTGGGGGCCTGATTTCGGCGCGCTGCGCCAATGAAGAGATTGATCTGTTCCAGAAATTGATGCGCGAGGTCATCGGCACGCCGCACATCGACAGTTCGGCCCGTTATGGCCATATCAATGCGGCCACAGCCCTGCACGAAGTTTTTGGCACAAACCGTCTGATCCGTTACGAAGAGGTCGTCCGCGCGGATGTCCTGCTGGTCTTTGGCGGAGACATGACGGAGACCAATCCGATTGCCGCTCTAAAGGTCAAGGAGGCGGTCCGCAAAGGGGGGGCGCGCCTGATTTCGGTAGATGCCGCAAGCACCCGAAGCGACCCCTACCGTAGCCACCTGCCCCGTCTGGCCGAATCGCATCTGCAGATTCGGATGGGGACGGAGCGGGCGGCCATCCTGGGTCTGACAAGGGCTTTGACGAAGGCCATGTCAGACGCGGGTCGCCAGACCCCCTTTTCACAGCGAGTTGCGGCAGGACTCTCAGGGATTTCCGATGAACAGATCGAATCTGCAACCGGTGTCACGACGGCGGCCTTCCGTGCGGCTGCGGCGCTTTATGCCGGGGCTTCACAGGGGGTACTGATCTTCGGACGATCCATCACCCGCAGCGTGGGGGGCTATCAAAATGTCCTGAATCTGGCCGATCTTGCGATCCTGGCGGGTCAGGTTGGAAGGCCGGGGACGGGCATTCTTCCGCTGACGGAAGAGAACAATGAGCAGGGGGCGGTTGAAATGGGCGGAGTTTCGGAATATCTCCCCGGCTTCCTGCCTGCGAAAGAGAGGGGCTACACCCTGGTTGAAATGCTGGATGCGGCGGCGCGGGGAGAAATCAAGGCCCTTTATCTGGTGGGTGAAAATCCACTTCGCTCGCTTCCCCAGAAAAATGTCGAGGCAGCCCTCAAGGGGTTGGACTTCTTGGTCTGTCAGGACCTCTTCTTGTCGGAGACGGCGGCGCTGGCCCATGTCGTCCTGCCCGCATGCAGCTACGCCGAAAAAGAGGGGCGATTTACCAGTCAGGAAGGGGAGATTCAAAAGTTTCGCAAGGCGATTGAACCGGTCGGCAACGCAAAACCAGACGGCCTGATTTTTTCCATGATTGCAAAACAGATGGGGGCGACGTGGCCCTGGCAAAACATGGATGACGTCTGGCGCGCACGGGTCCTTTCCATGCCACCGGGATGGCCGACCGTCTCGCCAGGGCGGATTGATGCCAGCATCGCGGCCCATTGCACGAGGCCGATTGATCCGGTCCGATACGAGATGCCGTCGTACGATGTCAACCTGCAGGTGGGACAGCTTCTGTTTCACTCCGGAAAAATGTCCACCTATGCGTCGGGGCTTTCCACCCTCTTCCCCAAAGCGGTTTTGCTGATGCACCCCGATGATGCGCAACGGCTCCAAATCGAAGCGGGGGAAAGGGTGGAGGTCACGCCAGAAGTGACGCCGAACGCCGCTGAAGCGGGATCGGTCGGCATTTCCGTGCCGGTTCGGTTCAGCCAGAAAGTTGCGCCGGGCACCCTGTTCTTTCCAGAACATTTCAGCACCGACATCAAACGGATGCTCCCGTTGACGCTAGACCCGGTCACGCAGGTCCCCTATGGTGACCGGGGGAAAGTCGTCCTGTCGAAACAGGCCGTTGTGGCGTCATAGAGATCGTTTTGGCGCACCCACAATCTTCATTGTGCCGAACAAAAAACCCATCGCGGTTGTATCCTGCCCT
>CAZQIT010000010.1:0-4407 GCA_964592995.1 uncultured Nitrospirota bacterium
CATCAAAAGATCGTTGCGAGGAAATTTCACGACATCACGATCACAGACTTCTCCCTCCGTGGGAAAAAGACACTGCTGACGGTCCGTCGGAGGTACTGGAAGCTGGATGGACAGCGAGAGTACCTCACGCGAGATATACCGCTCTGCTTTCCTGGCACTCAACTTGAGCAAGAGTTTGCTTCTTTTTTAAAAGCAGAAGGCGGAGTCGGAGCCTGTGTCCTTGGCGACGATCGCCAGAGCACATCAACTTACGCCTAAGGAATTTGAGAAATAATACAAGAACCATCTAAGCGGCCGTTTGCATGAAACAACGATCCTGAATGACTTCATAAACCGAAGTACGAATGCCTCCGCAGAGTCATTTAACGCGAAGCTCAAAAACTTTCGTGCGATCGTGAGAGGGGTGGGAGACAAGAAGTTCCATCTGTTCAGGGTCTCTAAACGATACGCTTAGAACCCACTATTGCGTGTGATCCCTTAAGCCGCAGTAGGCAGGTCATTCACCCCAACGAGGATCGTGGTGACAGCAATAATAGCCACCACTGCCAGCACCATAAGGACGGTATCTGCCGCCTTGTCGTTCTGTGCCAGCCAAGCAACGAGTTGATGAAGGCGCTTCTCGGTAGCTTACGGCAGGGTGTCGATAAACTGCTCCAAGCTCACCTTGAGCATGTCGAAATTGGGATTGTAGGTCAGTCGGCGCACAACACCTTGCGCGAGATTCGCATCGCTGATCTCGCCCCGAAAGTCCTCGTTTTTACTCTTACAGCGGGCATACTTCGCCGGATCGTCATCGAAATAGTGCTCGCAGCCGACGGCTGCGCCCTCTGCCCCGTAGTGCGGATCGCTCGGCGGTACGACAATGGCGGTGTGGGCCGAGCTGATGATGCGTTGTTCTGGAAAGCGGCTGTTTACGACTTCGATGCGATCGATCATGGGGAAGGAGGCCGCCTCGGCGCTATAGAGGATCATCCGATTCAGCGGGTTTAGGGTCCGTTTGAAGAATGCAAGGGTCCCGGCCGTCTTGACGGTGGCGTCGTCGAGGCTTGCGGCAACGAACACCGGAACGGCAATTTCTTTTTTGGCCAGATGGGCGTGGATTTCTTTTGTGAGCAGATGAACCTGATCGGCGCCATTGAGCGGGAATGAGTTGTATTTGAAGGGGTCGTCATCATTTCGGATATCGCCCCAGCGGGCACGGGGGACAAGCCAACTGTAAGCCTTATGCCAGTTGGCCATGGCCGCAAGCGATGTAATTTGGATTGCGGGGGCAAAGAGGAACAGCCCTGCCACGTTCGGGTCGCGCAGACTTTCATAGACACTCAACGCCCCCCCCGTGGAGAATCCGGCAAGATAAACTTCATCGACCTCCGCAGCCAGAGCCTTTGCGCCAAACGCCTCCGTCTCGGCCCAATCCTGCCAGGACACGCCCAACAAATCCCCAGGACGGGTTCCATGTCCGGGAAGCAGAATGGCCATCACCCGAAAACAATGCGCCTGAAAAAACTGCCCTAGGGCACGCACAGAGTAAGGGGAGTCAGTCAATCCATGCGTGAGCAAGACGCCCCGCCGATAGGGCTTCCCCTTGCCTGTCGGACAGGTCTCCTTTGGCCTCAGGTCAAACGGGGAATTCCCCGTAGGAATGGCATCTCGATTTTGGGGGGTGAGGTCAACACGGGACTGAATAATGTGCTGCCGCGCACGGGCCACATAGCGCTCAAATGACAGATCCTCCCCCACGACCACCCGTGTTCTGGACGGTTGATGTCGCTCGGAAAGGGGCATCGCTGCAGATTTGGAGAACGAGACGCATCCCGTTATAAAAAGACCCGCCATGATGAGAAGGGCCTTCGCGGCAGTACTCTTTCTCAGACATGACAGGAGGGGATGGGATGGGGCAGAAGACATACGCACTCCTCCTTTTTGTTCTACTCCTTCACGATTTCTGAAAACGCTCCGCTGAAAAGGGAGGAAACCCTTAAAACGCTTACTGAAGGTACTTTCGCAACACTTTCCCCAGCGGGCTTTTCGGAATCTCATCTTGAAACGCGATGATTCGGGGCAACTTATAGTCAGCCAACTTCCCCTGACAAAAATCCAGAATTTCTGACGGCTCACACGTCTCGTGAGGCACAATCACCGCCTTGACCCGCTCCTCGTAAGGAGAGATTTTGACGCCCAGCACCACCACCTCACGTACTTTGGGGTGCGTGGCGATCACCCGCTCCACCTCCGACGGGTCTACTTTTTGGCCCGCTACATTTATAAAAAAAGTGACGCGACCGGTGACATAAAGCCGCCCCTGCGTATCCAGTCGGCCCACATCACCGGGAAAGAAAAACCCGTTGCGGAAGGATGCCGCCGTGGCTTCGGGCAAACCCGGATATTGGTCGGTCATCGCAGGGCTGCGTATCCCGATCTCGCCCGTTTCACCCGCAGGCAGGGGCGCGCCCGATTCGTCAAAGATGGCCACCTCTGCGGGAGGCATGGCGCACCCCACCGATTCGCCCGTGGCTTCAATGTCGGGGTCCAGGTTGAGGGTCACCGATCCCGTCTCGGTGGAACCATAGAGCTGACGAAGATGAACGCCGAATTGTTCATGAAAATCGCGGCGGACTTCCACGGGCAGCGGCGCTCCTGCTGAAAAACAGAGCCGCAGACTGGACAAATTGGCCGCGCTCCGTATTTTTGTTTCGGCCAGGAGTTTGAACATAAACGGCACACCGGGGTAAAGGGTTATCTTTTCGTCCTGAAGGGTTTCGAGTACCCGCCTCGGATTGAAGTGCTCCAGGATGACCATCGTGGCCCCGTTCATCAGGGCCGAAAGCAGCGCGTTGCCAATCCCGTGAGCATGAAAAAGGGGTACGACCGTCAGGATACGATCCTCTGGGGTCACCGACACGGCGCGGGTAAAATGTTCGACCTCCGCGATGAGCTGTCCCTGTGTGCGGATGACCGGCTTGGGACGTCCGGTGGAGCCGGTGGAATATTGATACAGCGCCGGACGCCCGGGGTCCGGCGCAACGGGAGGGACCGGAGGGAACAGGGGGGAGGACAAGGTCTCTTCTGTGCCCAGAAGCATCCGCTTTGGCACGCCTTTCACCCCCTCCATGACAGACGTGATTTGGGGGAGCCGGGTCGTATCCGTGAGCACGATGCGCGGTTGCGTATGCAGAAAGTAGTCGGCCAGCTCTTCGCGCTGATAATGGGTGCTGAGCGGGGCCACGACACCACCACTCCGGAGGACAGCCAGAAATGCGATGATGAATGCAATTCCATTGGGGAGAAAGAGAGCGACTGGATCGCCCGGCCGGACGCCCTGAAGGGCCAGTCGGGCCGAAAGGGCCTCCGCTGCGACGCAGAGATCGGCATACGTCCGTCGTTCCGATTCGGCCACCACCGCCTCCTGGTGCGGTTGCCGTTTTGCCCCCTCTGCAAACCGCTGCCACAACATGCGAAAACGGGCTCCTTTGGGGTGGTAGATGGGACTGGGAGGAGTGAGTGGGGGGTTAAGACGACGCCAGGGGACGTTTTGCTAGACGGAGCGTCAGCAGCGTGAAGATGAGCCATTTGGAGGGATCGAAGTTATACCACTTGGGGCCATTGCGGTAGTCCCGTGGGTGGTTGTGGTGGTAGTTATGATACCCCTCTCCGAAGGTAATGAGGGAGACCCACCAACTGTCTCGACTGGTATTAGCGCTGCCATGCGGCTGCGCACCCCACAAATGGCAAATTGAATTGATGCAGAAAGTGGAGTTGAGCACCAAGAAGGCGCGGGCAACCCCCGCCAGGAGAAATGCGGAGATCGCGCCCTGCATGCCCCGGTGTAGAAAACCGATGGCGCAGGGGAAGACAAAGCCGGAAAGGACAATCCATGTGTAGTGGTCGTGCTGCCACATGATCCACTTATCCTTGCGGAAGATGGCCTCATATTTGTCATTCGCGCCGGGTGTCTTGTTAAATATCCAAAGCAGGTGACTGTGCCAAAACCCCTTTTTTGCATTGTAAGGGTCTTCCTCCTGATCCACCTTGGCATGGTGCCGCACATGGTCAGCGCACCATTTGAACGCCGAATTCTCCATGGCCCACCCACCTGCGATCAGAAAGAAAATCTTTACAGCCGCCGGACAGGTAAAACTGCGGTGCGAGATCAGACGATGGTAGCCGACCGTAATCCCAAGTCCGGTCACGATATAGAGAACTCCAAAGAGGATCCAGTCTAGTCGGCTGTACCCGTAATGGTAGCCATACATCGGAACACCCACCAATGTGACCAGTGAGATCGCTCCGAAAAGGAACATGACGCCGTAGTCTCTCTTTTTTTCCATGGCCGGTATTTCCTCCGCCCTTGCCCCTGATAAACAAAACGAACTGGATTATAGCCCATCGTGACTTTAAAATGCAACC
>CAZQIT010000011.1:0-18777 GCA_964592995.1 uncultured Nitrospirota bacterium
GATGCTGGAGCGGGTTCCTGCGCAGCTCGTTGTTATCCCTCCGCGAAGCGAGTGGAAAACCAGGAAATATCAAAATGTCGTGTCAAAGAGGCCATGATCCTAGTTTTCGTCCGTCCAAGATAAGGGCCGGACCAGACTGTATCCAAAACGGTTGACCTGTTGTTCGTACCTTAAGGCCATATATCTTGCGTAGAATCCTGTGAATGGGCTGCGCCGCATCTTTTCCCACTGCAAGAAATATCGGTCGTTTTCATCGGAACGCACCACCCGCGTAGCCGGTACCGCGTCAATGCCTAAGAACGTGTATATCCGATCCAGGGTTTTCTGAGGTTCCGCAACAAAACGCTCATATTTTAACACCAGCAGATTTTTAAGGTGTGGCCTGTCGTCCCAAAAATGTTCATGGCATCGCAGCCAATGCCGAATCAAGGAGTCCAGGGTTGTGTGGCTCCACTTTTGCGTCGCGTAGGACACGGCAACGGGATGTCGAATCAGGGCAATGAAATAAGAATCCGGGTACAACGCTTGAAGAAAGAGATTTCGGAGCAAGTTCGGGGGTGATTTTTCAAGTAAAAACGGTTTCGAAAGGTCCCAAAATTTCCCCCACTGATTGAAGAGACGTTCTGCGTTTGAAGGGGAAACAAGTGGGGACGTTTCATCAAGGTAGGCTTGCGGATCAAAACCAAACCGACCAGGTCCCCCATGGCTACTTCCCGGAAGATAGACCGACTGCAGGAACTGCCCTTCCTCTTCCGGAACACCGGTATTTTGAAAGCCACTCACTTTGGGATGTGTTCGAAGACTCTGAGAGAGAAGCGATGTGCCGCTGCGATGCAATCCACTAATGAAAATGAATTTGTGGTGTTTCATCCTGACGTTACATCCGAGATTAGGGACAGTCTTGTTCCACTTCCCAGCGTGTTGGCACGTCCAGAATCGCGGATTCCGGGGTGGGTAACGTCCTGGCCAGGGCAGCGTCCGGCATGTCGATGACCAGGTCGGCCTGATAGGGGAAAAAATCGAGTGTCTGACCTGCGATCGCATCCATCAGGACGGCATGCAGGCGGTATGTGCCGGGGAGGAGACGACAAGGCTCCAGTTGACAGGTCAGATTCGTTTGTCCCGGCTTCAGGGTGAGACCGCTGCGTTCCGTGCTCAACTCAATATAGTCCTGGTTTTGATGGTTGCCAATCTTGATGTTGATATGGGATTTTGGAAATTCAGGCGGAAGGACACACGCCACACCCAGCCGGATGGGGGCGCCAAAGGGGATGGATGCGATTCGGGCCCCAGACCGGTCAACCGGTGTCACCACGATACCCAGGGTGCTGGGGGGATGGCTTTGGAATTTCTTGCCGGATCGCGCCATCACCTGATCGTAGTACATCTGCGTTGCAACGTGCGGCTCACCCAGATATTGCACCATGCCCTGGTTTAAGAGCATGACGCGATGACACAATTTCGCAACCTGCTTGATCTTATGGCTGACAAAGACGATGGTGGTTCCACCGGAAATGAGTTCCTGTAATTTTGCCATGCACTTCGCCTGGAATCCGACATCTCCCACACTGAGGACTTCATCCACCAGGAAGACCTCTGGTTCCGTGTGGGCCGCCACCGAGAACCCCAGTCGGGCGTACATGCCGGAGGAGTAGCGCTTAACAGGGGTGTCGATGAATTCCGACAGCTCCGAAAACTCGACGATCTGCTCCAGTTTTCCATCGATTTCCCGCTTCTTCATCCCCAAAATGGCCCCATTGAGGTAGATATTTTCCCTCCCCGTCAGGTCCTGATGAAAACCGGCGCCCACTTCAATGAGGGCATTCAGGCGGCCCTGTATTGCAACACGTCCCTGGGTCGGCCTTAATATCTTGCTCAATAACTTCAGAATCGTGCTCTTTCCCGCGCCATTGTGTCCGATGATACCGAAAGACTCCCCCTTGTTGACCTGAAAAGAGACGTCCCGAATCGACCAGAATTCCCGCTCCTGCAGCGATTGGCTTGCGTCTCCGTTGTGTCTCAATCTTCGCATGATCGACGGGATGAGGTCGCGCAGCGAGTCATGGGTCTCACCTTTTCTGTACTTTTTCCAGACCTGTTCGAAGCAAATGCAGGGTTCCATGTTGGCCTTTATATCCGCTCTGCGAATGTGGGTTCCGCCCAATCAAACAATTTCCACGCCGCCAAGAAGCCGACGACAGACCAAACGGCGGCATAGGACAGCCAGAGAAGATCGGGCGACCGATGCGCCACGACCGTTGCGCTGATCATTTCGAGGAATGTGGCAATCGGATTGAGACGGATGACGGAGGCCCATGATCCCAGCATACTGGATTCATAGAAAATCGGGACGAAGAAAATGCCGAAGGTCAGAAAGAGTTCCACAATATATTTCACGTCACGAAGGAACAGGTTGGCGCAGGCCAGGAACATACATGCTGCCGCCGTAAAGAGCACGAACAGGCACAGGATCAAGGGCAGCCAGAACAGATGGATGCTGACGCCGACGCCCGCAACCGTCAAAAAAACCGTCAAGGCCAGAGCGGCAACGGCAAAATCGAATAAATGGGTGAGAACAAAGGCTAAGGGAAGCACCTCTCTGGGAAAATATATCTTGGTGACGAGGTTGCTGTTCCCTGTGAGACTGGCGGTTGCAAACCGGATTGAGCCGCTGAAGAAGGCCCAGGGCAGGGCTTTCACGGAGACCGATGCGATGTCGGTCCATCGAACGGCCACGCCAGCAAAGGTGGCGTAAGCCTGCTTCACCAGGATACCGGACAGTACAATCAGGATGGGCATCAAAATGGCCCAGAAGAATCCCATGACCGACTGCTTGTATCGAACACGGATTTCTTTCCAGGTCAGGATGAAAAGGAGGTCCCGATATTGGATCAGGTTACGGAGCCGTGCATTCATTTGATTCTCATTTTGATTCTCAGTTTAATTCTCAGTTTAATTCTCTAGGGGAGCGATCTGCTGTCGCCCGATCTGAAGCGCCGGGCCGCTGCTGATTCGTAGAGCCACCGCGCAAAGCGAATCCCACACCGTTGCATCAGACCTGGATCGTTCAGGCCATCAATTCGGAAATATCCGTTTGAAGTTGTAAAGCGGCCTTCCCGCAACGCCCCGAGAATCCCTTCCCGTGTCAAATCGGGTCCCGTGACGGAAAGCGTCACATGGCCATATTCCAAAATCCGGTGAAGGTCTTGTCCGCCGAAAGCGGCCAGCCGTGGGTTTTGGCGCCGCAACTGCGCCACCAGCGCCAGTGAACGGTGATTCGGCACAAACCGCCCATCGTAGCCAGCGTTCCAGACTTCAATGCCATCCAGGAAGGGGACCGCGTCTTCCGGAATCTGATACCGATACCTCACGGGGTGCGCCACAATCGCCACCCCTCCATTGTTCCGGACAAACTGTGCCACGGCAGCCGGATTCTTCAAGTCGGTGTAGCGCTGGATGCCCACAGAAACCAGATGCAGGTTGTCGTCACACGTAAACTCGATTCCTGGCATGATGAGGCAGTCCGGGGTGGAAACGCGCTGACACGCCGCGACGAGATTAGCCACCTTTTCTTCATCCAGCGTGTCGGAATGCTCGCTCATCCCCACAAAATGGTATCCGCGTTGTTTGGCCATGGCGGCGATTTCATCCAGGGAATGTCGGCCATCATAGGAAAAGGTGGAGTGCACATGGAGGATGCCACGGAACAATTTCACGCGTGACCCCCTGTGAGATAGCACTGTAACTCATACAAAAAAGGTCTAAAATCGTCCCACCGGTTCACTTCATGGCGCACATTTTTCCCGAAGGAGCCGAAAAATCGCCCGACACTCTTTCCCTTCGATGAAAGAGAGCGGGAGGGGTCTTTGAGCACCCGATACAAATGGTCCAAATCGCCGAGGAGCCAGCGGTTTTTAATGCCGACCGGGTAGGAATCCAGGGCGTCCACAGTCTGTCCGATGCCCATTTGATACAGCAGCCAGGGGAAGTCCACACCGGAATCAATGGCCAATTGCAGCGATCCCCAGAAGCGGGCGTTGATTTCAATCAGGTAGGGGGTACCATCCGGCGTCACCTTGAATTCCAGCATCGCCACGCCATGCCATTGTAGGGCATCCAACAGCCGTTGTGCCATCCCACGCAAGAGGGGGTTGACGGTTACGCTTTCGCTCAAGACGCTGACGCCGCCGGAGGGGGGTTTTTCCCGCAGACGCCGATGGGCGAAGAAGACCTTCGGCTTCCCCCGATCGTACAATGCAAAGACCCCCTGCCCTTCCCCCACGATCTGCTCCTGAATCAGGAAGGGATGCGCCCTGAGAACCTCGTTCTGATCCACCTGTCGCCGAATCTCATCCAGAGATGTTGCATATTGCACGGGCGCCGACACCCATCTGCCCTGTGTACAGATTCGGGAGCGATAAGGCTTGATCACTGCCGGAAAAGTCAGATGTTCGGAAATGGCGTCCAGCGCTTCCACGCAAGAGATGTAATACGTCATCGGCGTCGGTACGCCCTGTTGTTTGGCCAATTGGCAGAGCCGCCATTTATCGGTCACGGCTTCGTATGTTTCATACGGAACATACGGAACAGATACTTCAGGGAAGAGGTTGCGGTGCTTTAAAATGAGCGGCGTTGTGACATCGGTCATCGGAAGGAGCAGGGCAATCTTCCGATGCTTCATTTCCTGATTTAATGTTGCGATGAACCGCGTGCCGTCGGTCATCGGCGTGGGATAGACGAAAGTCTCATGGCAATATCGCGACGCACCCGCCAGCGTTCTTCGGGTTTCATCGGCTGTAACCACATGGACCCCCCGTTTTCCCAAAGACCGTGTCGTGGCCAGCGCGCTCCGCTGATTGGCATCCAACACCAGAACTTTATTCGACATGGTTGCTCAACATAACGCCCAACAGGGTGTTACATCATCTCCTGGTAGAGCGCCGCGTATTGATCCGCCATGGCCGCGGCGGAGAAATCGGTGGCGACTTTCTTTTGTGCGTTTTGACCTAGACTTTCCCGCAACGGACGCTCCGTGACCAACTGTGCGCAATATTTCGCAAACGCGGCAGGTGTACGCGAATCCACCAGGAAGCCCTCTTGTCCATGCGTGATGATCTCCGGAATGCCGCCGACACGGGGCGCCACCACCGGTTTGCCTGCCGCCATGGCCTCCAAAATACTCATGGGGATCCCTTCATGGATGGAGGTGTTCAGGTAAATATCCAGCGACTGATAATAGGGGAACGGGTCTGTCTGTGGCAAAAAAAAAGGACGCGCCCTTTCAGGTCCAAACGGTTGCACTGGGCTTGGAGATGCGCCTTAAGCGCCCCCTCTCCCAGCAGGCTGAACTGAACTTTTTTGAATCGCTTTCCCATTTCTGCAGCCACTTCCAGAAAAAGATCATAGTCTTTGACAGGCACCATTCGGCCCACCGTGCCGATATGCAGCGTGCCGGCGGGGACATATTCGACCTCGCTTTGTGTCATGGAAGGGGCGGGCCGTTCGATCCCATTGCGAATCACCGCCACCTTTTCAGGGGCCAGCCGATGGGTTTGAATGAGGCTCCGTTTCATCTCTTCGGATACAGCTACGACACGGGAGAACTGCCGCAGAACAAGATGATTGATCCGGTGCGTCAGGGTGTCCTTCCGTCTGCTGCCATCGGTAAAAGACTCCGCCAGACCGTGAAGCGTTGCGATCCGACGCGGGATACAAAGCCGCATACCCAACAACAGGGCCAGCAGGTTTTCCTTGTATCGGTGCGCATGAAGGACATCTATCTGCTGGTTTTTCAAAAATCGCCAGGCCTGGATGAAAATCTGTGGAAATGTATGCCGATTCTCATCCACGACGCAGGTCTGAATCCCCGCTGTCCTGAGCTTGTCCGTTAGCGTTCCTTCATTGAGCGACAAGGCGATGACCCGTATCGAAGGATGGGCGTGAAGCTGTTTTAAAAGGTTGAAAATCATGACCTCGGCCCCCGCCCACAAATCGCCGGAGAAGAGGTGCAGAACCTTCACAGGCTTCATGCGTCGGACCGCCTCCGCTTGATGTCCAACATGCAAAACGAAAAAAGGGGAAGGGTGGCGCTCATATCGTTGTGGATGCCGATGCGACGGAGGTTGAATAGGTCGAATGGCACACGGTTCTCAATTCCCACACCCCCGATGGCCGCCTGATACCCCGCCTCCTTCACCCATGCCCGAATCCGGGCCGTGGAATTTCCGTTTGGATAACAGAAGACCGGCAGGGGATTGATCTGTTTCTCCCGGAGCAGGCGGATGGGGGTGGCCAGTTCATGCTGAATCTCATCGGGGTTCAGTCCGGTCAAAATCTGGTTACTGTGCGAATGGGCGCCGAACGAAACGCCCTGTTGCGACATTTCCTGAACCTCCGCCCAGTTTAAAAAGAGACGCTCATCCGATTCGGAGGGGTCTGGACGGCAAAGAACAGAAGAAAGTCGGTTCAGCAAGGTTTCGACCGCTTCAACAGGAGCGGTTTTCAACGATTCGATCACCACATCAATCTGATCCGATGAAAATGCGAAACCGCTGCGAGGCCGGGGCAGTCTGACCCGAAACGGGGCCAATAAGCGATTCAGTTCCTGCTGTTGATCCGGGTCTGCCCCAGGCCCGATCAGCCCGGCCAGTCGATCTGTCCAGAACCATCGGTTTGTTGCGACATACGCCGTGGGTAAAAAGAGGGTTGCTGGCATCTGATGCGCTCGCAAGATGGGCCAGGCATTCCGATAATTGTCCTGCCAGCCGTCGTCGAAGGTGATGACGGCATATCGTTGGGCGTCATCCAGGTCGTCTTGTTGCCAATGGTCCAAGAGACGCGAAAGCGAGAGAACCGTATAGTGCGCCTTTAAAAAGGCCATCTGTTTCTCAAAAACGGCGGGCGTCACATACATGCCGGGCTGCACAAAACGACGCACCCGCTCTGCATCGGTCAATACCCTGTGATACATGAGGAGGATCACCTTGCCACGATGGAGCCATTTGTACAGGCCCGCATGGTGACAGGCGGAGGCTGCTCCCATTCTGATGGCTGATTTAATCTGCTGGGTCATTTTTGGGGGGGGCTGCCTCCTATCGCTTTGACGGCTCCCAAAGGGTCACACGGCTCCCCTGGAGGTAACGACACCAGGCGATTAAAATGGCCACATTCGCCGATACGAAGTAGCCGGGAACCTTCATCCCGTTCATCATCCATTCTGGAAGTGGCAGGCGATGGCGCAGGGTCCAGGCCGCTGCTGCCGCATAAAATACCATCTGAAGCACAAAGAGTATGGGGTATAGGGGACCCTCTTCGATCAGCAGTGTATTGGTCAGGATCGACGAGATTAAAGAAAAGGGGACCAGCCAGCGGCAGAGCTTATGGCTTATAAGTTGCCAGGAGAAGATGCCATATTGCCACGGATTCAGGAGGGGGAGATTTTTCATCAGGACGGAAATGCCGCGCAGCACGGTGCGCACCTTCCGGTCGAACTCCCTCTTTTCGTCGGTGATGTTTTTGTAGTAGCCGATGCTGGTCGCATCCGAAACGCCGCGCAGACCGGCTTTCACTGCATTGAGCAGGGTGTTAAAGTCGCTCTGCAAGTTCTCTGCCCAGGGATGACAAACCGCACGGCGTGCCGCAAAAAAAGAGCCGCTTAAACCCACGAGTGAATACACACGGCTCTCCAGATCGCGCAGCCACATTTCGTAACGGACGTAGGCCCCTTCGCCGCTGAGTCGGCCATCGACATCCATAAAACGATCCACACTGCTGACGCATCCCACGGTGGGATCGCTAAAGTTCTGTACAATGCGGGAAATCCCATCCGGATCCAACAGGGTCGCCACGTCCGAGAAGACCAGAATTTCTCCAGAGGCTTGATCCAGGGCATACTTTTGCGCATGTTCCTTGCCTTTGCGCTCCGGCGCGCGCGAAAGCAAAATCCCCTGGGCTGCGTGTGATTTCACGATTTCATCTGTTCGGTCGGTTGAGCCGTCGGAGGCCACGATGATTTCCAGCTTGTCCTTCGGGTAGTTCAACTGCAAGCTGTTCAAGAGCTTGTCTTCAATCTGCCGCGCTTCATTGTAGGCGGTGATGATGAACGAGACCTTCGGTGTCATTTCCCCCCGTGCGACGGGTGCGGCCCGTATGCCGAGTCGGGTGTACCGCCGCGAAAGGCACACTAACAAGAGTGGATAGCCGACATAGGCGTAGAAGACAAGCAGGGTTGAACACCAGAAGAGGCCTACGCGCATCGCGGCACCACCGAAGGGGCGTCAGAAAGTCGAATGGATTCAATGCCCGTATCCCGGGCAAATTGTAGTACAAACCGAATTCGATTGAGAAACGCCGAGCGATCAGAAGCGGTATGAACGAATGACGTTAGCCCCGGACTGAGCGCGGAAGAATGAAAAAACAGATTGACGACGGGCATGTTCTGTTTGAGGGCCACTTTCATCAGCGCCACCATGTCGGGTCCGCTGGCCAACTCCGGCGACAGAGACACCTTGTTTAACAGTCTCAGTCTGCTCAGGATACCGAGGAGGGGCAATGGGGACTTGCGACGCAGCAGGCGATCTATTTTATTGGCCACCCTTTCATTCTGCTGGAGAAACTTGACCGTTGCGGGTACTTCCAGGATCGTGCCCGTGGCGTCCGGTTTGAAGATTTCTGCAGGATGAAAATAATAGGGGTGGGCCGTAACGTCAGAGAAATCGGGGCCGTGATATTTTGTCCAGTCGGTCAATGCACAGACGGAACTGTCTATCCGATAGCCCAACTTCAACAGGGCATGGGCGACATTTTTGCCATATCCCCACCGGCCCGCGCGAAAGGAGGTCGGCGCTGAGTCAAAGTTCCTGGCAATGGTGTTGTGCAAGTGCTGGAGCTTACGATCAATTAAATCCTCTGGTAGATTACACATCATCGTGTTTTTTGCAACGGACGCTTCTTCCAGGGGCGGGGTATTCCACGGATGACAGTGCATCCCGATTTCGCATCGGCCATCAGACTGGATGGCGCGCAGGAGGGAGATACTTTCAGGGTCTGTTGCAACCGGATAGGTGATCAGATAGGTGGGGATTGCGCAAAATTCGTCAAACAACGCCTGGAGCGGACGAATCTGCTGGATATTTTCCGTCGTTTGATTCGTTGGGTGATATTTCCCCCATTGGTCTTCTTCGGTGTCGATGGTGATGATGAGTTTCATCCAAGTCTCCTGCAGATCACCGCCCGGTCTTCCCCCGAAACCCACTGATGCGTGGGGAGTGTGACCAGTCGGGCGGCCACATCGGTTGCGCGGGGATAGTCCATGCCCCGGAATTGCTCCCGAATCTGGGGAATGTTGTGAATGGCCGTCGGATACATCCGGCTGACCCCCAGCGATTGAGTTGCCGCGTAGAATCGGTCGCGTTCGGCGGAACTCGCCAAAAGATGCGGAAAGCGCAGCCAAGCCACCGGCTGGGCGTCGGGCGTCTCATGCAGGCTTTTTTGGTATTCTCTGCCGGCCCGCACGCGCGTCGTATTGGAGGATTCCAATCGCGCCTTCCAGTTCCACAAAATACCCGCGCCCCTGCCGGAGCGTTTCTTCATTGGGAAATCGGCATCGAAGCAGGTCTCGCCCAACTTCAGCCACGGGAGCGCCGCCGGAAGCCCATAAAGCGCTGGACGAATGAAGAGGATCATCAGCGCCAGTTTAACCTGTTCGGCCAGATCTTCGCCCATCTCCATTGTCGCAAGTGCATGATAATGTGGCGCGATGGCCGTTGCAATCTCATCCGAATGGGTCACGATAACGCCACCCGATCCGCAGGTGATGTTTTTCCCCCGCCCCAGGCTGAAAAAACCGACATCTCCGATCGTACCCAACTTTCGTCCGGCACAGACGCCGCCCATCGCCTGCGCCGCGTCCTCCACCACGTAAATGCCCCGCATCCTGCAGAGGGCCTTGATGCCGTCCACATCGGCAGGGATGCCGAAGAGGTGGCTGGCCACCACG
Source organism: uncultured Nitrospirota bacterium (assembly GCA_964592995.1). GTDB lineage: Bacteria > Nitrospirota > Nitrospiria > SBBL01 > CAZOFZ01 > CAZOFZ01. Next base: position 9,998 of record CAZQIT010000011.1, read on the forward strand.
CAGAGTGTTTCGTCATTGACTGCGTTGTTCAGAAGGCGGGGATCATAATCAAATGTGTCGGGGGCCAGATCGCAGAGGGTCACAGAAAGCCCCGCCCGCACCACCGCCGAAGGAACGGAAAAGCAGGTGTAGGCGGGGAGGAGCACCTGCCGCCTGGGGGAGAGCGCCTTGAGGCCCAGCAGAATCAGCGTCAGGGCCGCCTTGCCAGAGGAGACGAAAAAGAGATGCCGGACGCCGAAGTACGCCTTCATTTGCCCTTCCATCCGTCGGAGCGCCCGCTGTGGCAAGAACAGGCCCATCATTCCCTGCCACAAATCGCTCACGGTCAGCGGTGCGGCGGCAGGAGGGAGCACGCGCGGCAGCCTTGCGATTTTCAAGGCGATTTTCAAGGCGATTTTCAAGGAAGGTTCCTCACAATAGAAGGGCCGATCATGCGGGTGAGGCCCACGGGCAGCCGCTTCCAGATGGCGATGGCCGCGCGGTACTTCGGATTTTTGGGATTGATCTCCGGCAGCGGGCCACCATTTTTTAACCAATAGTGCCAATAAAGTGGGTGCGGTTTGGCCCCCCATTGTGCCTTGAACCGATACGTCCCCTCCTCCGGCGTCGAGCGGCCAAAGTCGAAGGTATTAAACCCCATCTTGCAGGCCATCTCAAGCGCCGTCCAATAGAGCAGCATGTTGGGGCTGTGGCGGTTATAGGCGGCCAGCGACGAGGCCCAGGGGATTTCCAGCGTCTCCTTGAAGCCGATCAGGAACCCCGACGCCACCGGCGTTTCGTTCTGATAGACGCTGCAAATCCAACTGCTTTCAGGAAAGGTTTCCAGGATGCGCTCAAAGAAGGCGCGGGCGTAGACAGGCGTCCCCAGGTCGCGCATGTTTTGGGCGAAGACGGCATAGAAGGCGTCGAGCTCCTCCCTCCGTCCGATCCGGGCGGTCATCCCCGCTTTGGTCGGACGTCGAATCTGGCTGCGGAGCTTGGCGTCAAACGACTTGAACAATGCTTCCGCGTCATTTGAAAGGGGAAGCCGCATCGCCACCTTCGTCGTCTTGACGGGAAGATCCATGCCAGGGATGGACTCCATCCGAACGTTCTGGCGCAGCTCAATGTGAGACAGGCCGTTCTCCCCCGCATAGGCAATGGCGGCATCCAGCAACGCCTTCCGGCTGGCCTCATCCGTCGCGCAGACGCCACCGTCATTCAGATAGGGCATTGACACCATGAAGTTGCCAAAGAGGGTGCTCTTGAGGTGAACGCACGGGAGGATGCCGCAGAGGGCGCCCGACGCCGATTCCGCCAGCCAATAGAGGGTCGGATGGCCGAAGACTTGCTCAATGATTCCCTTCCACGCGATGCAGTGGCAGAGGCCGGCATGTTGCTGAACGAAATCGTCCCAGCGGGCGTGGTCGGAAGGACGGCAGAGGCGGAGGGTTGTCATTATCGAATCAGGGTTTTGGTCACACCGACCCCGTGATGACCCCCATTACAACGAGATTTGCCCCCACTTTTTTGAGGTGGGTGGAATTTGAAGGGCTTCTCTATGGATGCGGAGTGATTGCGATAACAGTGATCTGATTTTGGCCAGAACCGTAGTACCAAAAGATTCGGTATGCTGCCGGCGTAGATTGTTCAGCGTAAGCCTGCCTAATTGCGCTTGGGCTTCATCAGAGAGATCGATATCAAACAACGAGGATTCCCTTGCAGTTCATCAATATTGAGCTTTGATATTCTGCCTTTGGCCACCACGAAGACGTGTATTTGAAAGGCTATGCCACGATGTCTGAATTACGGATCGCATTAGTAATTCACTTTTACCAAAAAAAGGCCCTGCGGCGGCGCGGTCGGGCCTGCCCGGCGCCGATCCCGTGCCGCCAGAATTTCGGGGATTTCCGCCGCAGAGCGTCTTGCTCGGCCAACCTCCACCAGAAACCCGACCAGATTGCGCGCCATCTGTTTTAGAAAATGGCTGGCCTCAATCCGGAATTGAATCTGTTCGCCGGTTTTCTCAAGGGTCAGCGCTCGGAGTTGTACGGTGCGCTGTTTCGATTCGCCATCCGCAGCGCAGAACGAGGTGAAGTCATCTTCTCCCTCCAGCGCTTTTGCGGCTTGCTGCATTGCGGAAAGATTAAGAGGAGCATGGCAGTGCCAAGCATTGTGTCGTTGAAATGGGGATCGCTGCGCGCTGTGGTGAATAAAATAGGCGTAAATTTTACCCCGGGCCGAAAATCGCGCGTGAAAAGAGGGCGCGGCGGTCTCGGCTTCCCGTATGACGATGTCTCCGGGCAACATGGCATTCAGGCCGCGAATCCAGGTGGCCGATGAAAAAGGGGCATCCGATGTAAAATGCGCCACCTGGGCCAGCGCATGCACGCCCGCGTCGGTCCGCCCCGCGCCATAGGTGACGATACGCGATCCGGTCAGCCGGAAGAGGGCCTCCTCAAGAGACTGCTGGACGGTGGGCAGGCATGGCTGCCGCTGCCAGCCATGATAGAAGCTGCCGTCGTAGGCCAGGGTCAATCGTGTGATGGCCATGTCGCTCACTTGTTTGAAATGGGTCGCCGCAGGGACGTTCTTTGCCGCACGACTTCATAGGCCGCCAGCGCGGCTGCGACCGAAACATTCAGCGACGCCACATGCCCCCGCATCGGCAGCGACAGGAGGGCGTCGCACCGCTCCCGCACCTTCTGATGCAGGCCACCCCCTTCTCCCCCCAGCACCAGGGCCACCGGCAGGGTAAAGTCAAAATCCCAATAGCAGACCTTCGATTCCGCAGAGAGACCGACCACCCAGATATTTTCCTGCTTGAGCCGGTCGATGGCGGAAGAGATATTGGTCACTGTCGCAACAGGCAGATGGGCCAGCGCCCCCGCAGAGGTCTTGGAGACAATCCCCGTAATGCCCGCCGCGCGTCGGCTGGGAATAATGACGCCGTCCGCCCCCGCAGCATCCGCTGTTCGGATCATCGCGCCCAGGTTGCGTGGGTCCTCCACCCCATCCAGCACAAACAGAAAAGGAGGTGCCGGATGCGTTCCCCGTCCTGCTTCCCGATTTTTACAGCGGGCCAGCAAACCATCCAGATCATACGGCGCCCGAGCAGACTGCATGGCAGCCACCCCCTGATGTTTCGACGTGCCGGTGAGCCGGGTAAAGGCTTCGAGCGGCATGTTCATCACCGGCACCTTCCGTCCCCGTGCAAGCAGACGAATGGCCTCCACCTCCGGCCCGCCCCGGCCTAAACAGACCTTGGAAAGCTGTAGGTTTTCCGCGCGGAGCGCCTCCATGACGGGCTGAATACCGTAAATCACTTCGGGGGTCATTTTAGAGAACCTGAAAAATCACCACAGCAGCAGAGCCGTTTTCAGGGCAACTGCAATATCTTGTTGGCCGTCTCTTCGCCCTGGCGGATGCAGTCGGGAATGCCGACGCCGCGATAGGGAGCACCGGCCAGAAAAAGGCCCGGATGGGTTGCGGCCTGCTTTTCGATCTGGGCCACGCGGGCCAGATGTCCCACATGATATTGGGGATTGGCCTTCATCCAGCGGGAGACATGGGTCATCACCGGAGGGGCGTGAATACCCAGAATGTCGCGCAGGGTGTCCCGGACATTGGCCAGCAATGTTTCATCGTCCTGCGCAACCATCCCTTCCTGATGGACGCCCCCTAGAAAGGCACGGATGAGGACATGTCCTGGCGGCGCGCAGCCCGGGAACTTGGTGGAACTCCAGGTGGCGGCCATGATCTTTCGCCCTTCACTGCGGGGGACCACGAAACCAAAACCATTCAACGGATGTGCGACCTCGCTCTTTTTAAATCCCATCGAGACACTCGCGCTGGAGACATAGGGAATGCTGCGCAACAGCTCCGAAAGAGGGAAATCCCACGCCTCAATCCAGTCGGCAGCCGTGTGGGCATGAACTGTGGCGACCACCACATCGGCCACCCGTGTTTCTCCCTCCAGGTGAACGCTGTGGCCATCTTGAGTGGGTTGAATCGCCATCACCTTCGTGCCGGTGCGCAGTGTAACGCCGTCGAGTTTGTGCGTCAGCGCCTCCACCAGGGATGAAAGCCCCGCTCGCGGTTTGACAAAAAGGGTCCACTCGCCGCTCCCCGGGGGTTTCTTCTGCCGCGTGGCGTCCCAGCGCTGCATCCAGATGCCCCAGATCAGACTGCCGTGCGTCTGTTCCAGGGCGCGCAACTGCGGGAAAGTGGCCATGATGCTGAGCTGCTCCACATCGCCCGCATAGATGCCCGCCAGAATCGGTTCGGCGATCTGGTGTAACGCCTCTTCGCCCAAGCGCCGCCGGACAAACGAGGCGATGCTCTCATCCTGGGGGATTTGTATTGTTCCATTGCCCTTGCCCTGACGGGGAATCAGCAGGTCCAGCCCCATGCGTAATTTGCCCGCCATCGAAATGATCGGACTGCGCAGAAAGGGACCCAAGCGATCAGGGACGAGCAGGCTGACGCCGGTCGGAAGCGGGATGAGCTGTCCACGGGTGAGGATGTAAATGGTCTTTTCGGCCGAATTGGTCCGAATCAACTGGTCGGCCAGCCCCAGTGTTTTGCACAACTCCAATGCCTGCGGTTTTTGGGTGATGAACGAATCGGGACCCCCTTCGACGATAAAATCGCCAATCCGTTCCGTGGAAATTTTGCCCCCCCAGCGAGGCCCCGCTTCGATCACGGTGCAATCAAGCGATCGGCCCGCCGCCCGGCTTTTTTCCTGAAGAAACCAGGCACAGGCCAGGCCGGTCATCCCCCCGCCGATAATGATGACTTTTTTCGTTTTATTCATTCACAGACCTGATGGACCGGCAGATGAGCGCACACCACGGCGGCCAACGCCTGAATGAAGCGCGGATCGGCGTTTAACGATTCTGTTCGGCGGAGCAGAATCTTCCTTTCGCGCGCCACTTCCTGATAGAAAATGTCGATGTCGTAGAGGATTTCCACGTGGTCGCAAACAAAGCCAATCGGCACAATCAGGATATATTGGCCTTCAGGGGTTTCACGCAGGATTTTCTCCACATCCGGCCTAAGCCACGCCTGACCCCGCAGGCCCCGACTCTGATAGGCCAGACGCCACGCCGGCACAGGCGTCTCGCCTTTTGCCAGACGTTGCATGATGCCGGAGACGGTCTCTTCCAGCGCCGTGGGGTAGGGGTCTCCTTCTTCCAAAATATGCGCGGGCAGAGAATGGGCGGTGAAGAGGAGTTGCGCTGACGCGCGCATCGCCGCCGGATCGGCGTTCAGTGCCTCCCTCACCCTTTGGGCAAAGGCCTCCAGCAAAAATGGCTGCATGTGCCAGTGCTCCACAGCGATGGCCGTCATGTCCGGGAAGGCTGCCCGTGCTGTATTGAACGTTTGAATGTAGGCCCCGACACTCATGCTGGAATAGTATGGCGTAAGGCTGATCGCCACAATCGACCGGATCCCATCCCGGTGCATTTGCTCCACCGTCTCTTGAATGGACGGATGCCAGTGCCGCATCCCCACATAGACGGGGAGGGACAGGCCCTGCTTGTGGAGTTCGGCCGAAAGGGCCGAGGCTTGTTGCCGCGTCCGTTCCAACAGGGGAGATTTTCCGCCGATGAGGCGGTAGCGCTCCAGAATGGCCGCAATCTCGTTGGCTGCAGGCGCGCGCGATTGCATGACGCGGCGGAGGAAGGGTTCCACCTCGTCGAGCGATTCGGGGCCGCCATGCGCCATCAGGAGGACAGCGTCTACGGACGAAGAGGACTGTGGGAAATCGGGGAGAGACGGCTTCATGTGGCCTTTGCCCGTGCGCTTTTCTGATGGACGCGCGCGACCACAGCCTCAACGCTTTCGATGGGGGTTTCGGGCAGGATGCCGTGACCGAGGTTGAAAATATGACCGGGGCGGTTGGCGGCGCGCATCAGAATATCATCCACCTGCCGTTCAATTTCCGGAAGGGGGGCAAAGAGCAACACGGGGTCCAGATTACCCTGAATGGCCACGTCCCCCAACCGCTGCCACGCCTCGTCTAGGGGGATGCGCCAATCCACGCCGATCACATCGCCGCCCGCCTCTTTTTGCAGCGAAAGAAGCGTGGCGGTGCCGGTGCCGAAGTGGATGATCGGAACGCCCGTCTTGTGAAGATCGCAAAGAAGGCTCTGGGTAAAGGGGAAGACATATCGCCGGTAGTCCTGGGGCGAAAGGGCACCCACCCAACTGTCAAAAAGTTGAATGGCCTGAGCGCCCGCCGCGACCTGCGCCGTCAGATAATCGCACAGGACGCGGGTGATCCGCTGCATTAACCGCGCCCACAGATCGGGTGCGCCATACATCATTCGTTTGGTCTCAAGGTAGTTTCGGGAATGCCCCCCTTCGATCATGTAGCTGGCCAGGGTGAAGGGTGCCCCTCCAAAACCAATCAGCGGGATGTTCAACTCCCGACGCGCCAGTCGAATCGCCTCCATCACATACCCGAGGCTCTCTTCCGGAACGACCGGACGCAGGGCCGAAACGCCCGCCTCGTCTCGCACCGGATTGCCGATGGAAGGCCCTTCGCCCTTGACAAATTCCAGATCCAAACCCATCGACGGAAGGGGAAGGAGAATATCCGCGAAGATGATGGCGGCATCCACGTCAAATCGCCGCACCGGCTGAAGCGTGACCTCCACCGCCAATTCAGGGGTTCTGCAAACCGTCAGCAGCGGGTGTTTGGCGCGAATATCGCGAAACGCCTTCATGTAGCGCCCCGCCTGGCGCATAAACCAGACCGGCGTACAGTCCACCTCCTGGCGGCGGCACGCCCTTAAAAATCGGTCATTGATCAACAAGACCTCCCCACATCATTGCGGAACAAAATAACGGCGGCATTCTAACATACCTTGCGGCCGATTGCGTCAAACGCGGGACGGACTGCAGGGCTACCTCATGAAAAATAAAAGTAACTATTCAGCACGTTTTTTGGTTTCGTTTATTTTTTGCTGAATGAACTCGGGCCATTTTCCGCAGAACAATAAGTCCAGTGCCTCACCAACACCCACCCCATTCTTTCGACAGGTGGACAAATAGGACCGAATACGACAGAAAATTTTAGCCCCCTCCATCGACCGAAAGCAGCCAGAGATCTTCTGCTGTACTTTCGTCATTCGAATATCGCGTTCTCCTTGATTATTCGTGAATGGCACCTTGCCATTTTCCAAAAAACGCAACGCATCCTCTTCGTAATCGCGAAGACGCTCCAGTAAATTACGCGATTTACTCCGTTTCATTCGGCCTTGTTTCGGTCGACCCTGGGCCGTTGGCAACGGACACTCTCTATCGGCCTCTCCTAAAACGTCGCGATAACGCTTATGCCATTGCGCCGCCTCCGCGGGCTTGAGACCTCCTCCTGCCGTTTTCACAGCGGTGTTCATCTCTAACAACAATTTGCGCATCTCCTCCGCCCAACGTTGTCCGTCTTCTTCGAAGGCAAACGTCAGTTCTCGGAGATGATGCGCGTTGCACAACCCATGCGTGCAGTCATACACGTAATACGGCTTCCAGTGATCATGCACCCGTGTGCCTCGGAATTTCGGCAATATCCCAAACGCATCCATCGCTTCTTTGCCACGCTTAATATGCGGATGAAACACCGTCCAATCCGCATTCGATGCGTTATGCAACCCAAATCGTTTGCCCTCTATATTGATACGGGTTTCATCGGCATGAACAACATCTGCTTTCGACAACTCATCTTTGGCTAAGGTCTCAAAGTCGGCTAAACGGTCCTACGCATCGCTATTGAAATGACTCAAGGTTCCGGTACTAATCGGAATATCAAACTGTTCGTCAAAATGGGTTTGCACCCGTTCATAAGGGATCAACTGGAACATGGACATATACACCGCGTTGGCTTTTACCGACGTTCCATACTGCGCTGGCCGTGTGACCCCTGGCGGAAACTCGGCAACAAATTTCTGGCCATTTTCATTCACAAGCATTTGCGCACGATATTCCGTCACCACCCGCGTAATCTGCAGGTCGATTATCTGACGACGTTCAAACCCGGCATCGTGGTAAAGCCCCGGCGGCAAAGTTTTACGGTCAATCTGAATGACCTGAATGTGGTCGGGATTTTTAACGAGTGTCAGCGTGGTGCCGATACGGCCTGGTTGGCCTCCAACCGGTCGAGCACCCGATACACGTGATGATGGACGTTCACGATTCGGATCATTGGCGGGTGGCTTGCTACTATTGCGGCTGTTCATTCCTAAACGTGCGAGCAAGAGTTTAACAACCAGCAGTAAAAGCGACATCGCCGACTTCATCGCAAGAGATGTTTGTTGATCTTTTTTCAGTTGCGTTTCTGCATTGGCGATAGCCGCCTGAATGTCGATGGTATCGAGCGTTATTGTCTTGATACGAGAATAGCTTGGCATGACGCTATTATCGCATGGTCTTTTTCAGGCCAATATTTAGGCACAAGGATCGACTGTAAGGCGTTTTTAATTGTGACGAGCGGTTGGCTACGACATACGATTACAGGTTGCTGTAGAGCACTAAAAATCCCTTTGTGAGCGTGCTCCAATCGTAGAGTGTAATGACCCTCGTAAAAAATACTGGGAATCTAAAAAAAGATGTCAAGAGATATTTTTAATTTCTTACACAAAAACGTGCTGAATAGTTACGAAAAAACAATCCTCGAAATAGTCAAACCGGATCAAAATTGATATGATGCCGGGATGATCTTTCTGTTACTTCCGTTCCTCTTCATACTCAATGTGGCGCCGGCTTTCGCGATTTCCTCTCAATATGACATTGAGGCGACA
>CAZQIT010000012.1:0-5052 GCA_964592995.1 uncultured Nitrospirota bacterium
ATGGAGTTTGCCGTCAACGACGGGCCGTTGGCGGGATTGGAGGGCAAGTTTGTCACCGCCCGCCACCTGCGCGACCGTCTCATCAAAGAGACCCGCACGAACGTCTCGCTGCGTGTGGACGACACCGACACCCCGAACGTCTTTTCCGTGAGCGGCCGGGGCGAGATGCAAATTGCCATCCTGGTGGAGCAGATGCGCCGCGAGGGCCACGAGGTGCTGGTTTCACGCCCCGAAGTCATCTATCGCACGGACACGGACGGCAAGCGGCTGGAGCCGATTGAAAAATTATTCCTGGAGATCCCCAAAGAGTCGATGGGCGATGTGATGCAGTCCCTGGCCGACCGCAAGGGGGAGATCACGGATATGAACCACCACGGCAACGAGATCAGCATTGAGGCGTTCATTCCGACCCGGGGCCTGATCGGTTTCGAGACCGACCTGGTGAATCTCACACGTGGCATGGGGGTGATGAGCCACCTTTTTCATGAATATGGGCCGGAGCGTGGCGAGATTGCCGCCCGCAAGAATGGCTCGCTCATCAGCATGGAGAGCGGCGAGGCGACGTCGTATGCCCTCACCATGGTGCAGGAGCGGGGGCGGCTGATGGTGGCACCGGGCGAGATGATCTACGTTGGGATGATTGTGGGCGAGAATGCGCGCGAGAGCGACATGCCCGTCAATCCCTGCCGGATCAAACACCTGACCAACATGCGCTCCACCGGCGATGGGAAGGGCGTCCAGCTCTCCCCGCCACTTAAGATGTCGCTGGAGCGCGCCCTGGAATATATCGGTCCGGACGAATATGTCGAGGCCACCCCAAAAAGCCTCCGTCTGCGCAAGAAAATCCTGGACGAAACGCAACGCAAACGCGCGTCACGGACGGGGAAATAATTTAGGGGTACCGGTCATCACCCGGTGGGACCTCCGTCTTACAAAAACACCTTCCCGCCTGACCGCCGAGCCAACGTTTGGGTCATGGGTCTTCGTATAAACCGTTATCTTCCCGATCCCCTCAGCCATTTTAAAGGTACTGGACTAAACAGTGGTGAACAAATTGTTCGATTTTTTCAAAAAACAGGATAAGACCATTTACGTCGTTTCCGGTCTGCCGCGATCGGGCACTTCGATGATGATGAAGATGCTCGAAGCGGGCGGGCTGCTTCCCGTCATCGACGGCGAACGCACCGCCGATGACGATAACCCAAAAGGGTATTATGAATTTGAGCGCGTGAAAAAGATGCAGGCGGGGGATATTGCCTGGGTCAAAGAAGCCCCCGGAAAAGTGATTAAGGTCATTTCTTATCTGCTTCAGCATTTGCCTCCCGAATATTCATATAAAGTGATTTTCATGCGGCGAGCCATGCCGGAAATTCTGGCTTCCCAGAAAAAAATGCTCGTCAATCGAGGGGAGCAAACGGACAAGGTCAGCGACGAAGAATTGACCGCGTTGTACGGAAAGCATCTGGGGCACACGTTCGCCTGGTTGAATGGGCATCAAAACTTCTCCTATCTGGAAGTGGACTACAACCGTATGCTCAAAGACCCCAAGCCGCTCCTGCCACAAATTCAGGCTTTTTTGGGAAACAAGGTCAATTTAGAAAAAATGGCTGGGGCAGTTGACCCCAACCTTTACCGCCAGCGTAAAGTCTGATCCGACACAATGATCATCGGGTAATGGGACATCCGGTCAGGGGGAGGCATCCAATGAGCATGGCGACAGTCGAGGCGATTTCTGTTATTTTTCCGGCCTACAATGAGCAGACCAATATCCTCAATACGGTGGAAACGGCGCGGCGCATTCTGCCAAAGATGGCAAACCGGTGGGAGATCATTGTCGTGAATGACGGCAGTCACGACGATACCGGAAAAATCTGCGACGATCTTGCGGCGCGTTACGCAGAGGTCTCGGTGGTCAGCCATCCGACCAATCGGGGTTATGGCGCGGCGCTCAAAAGCGGCATCCTGGCGGCGCGACACGAGCGGGTCTTCTTCTCTGACTCGGACGGACAGTTTGACTTGAACGAACTCTCCAAATTGCTGGTCTGGATCGATCAGTACGATCTGGTCATCGGATATCGCGTAAAACGGCAGGACTCCATCCATCGTCTTGTAAACGCTTGGGGATGGAAAATGTTGGTCCGATTGCTGCTAAGGGTGCGTGTCCGAGATATTGACTGCGCCTTCAAACTCTTTCGACGAGAAGTCTTTGAGCGGATTCAAGTGCGCGCCGTCGGCGCCATGGTCAACACCGAGATCTTGGCCCAGGCTGCGGGCTTTGGAATGCGGATGAAAGAGGTGCCGGTGAGTCATTTTCCAAGACAACACGGTCAGCCCACCGGCGCGAATCTCCGTGTCATCCTGCGCGCCTTCAAAGAGCTGTTCAAGTTGTGGGCGAAACTCCGCCACTTCTCCCCAGATCAGCCGGGACTTTACGCAACGTCTGCCCTGGAACGCAAGCCCGTTCCACCCCAATAACAAACACAGACCCCTTCGTCAATTCCGTTGACGACAGAGGCTGATGTCAATTCTCACACCCCTTCCGCGATGTGCCGCACGGCCACCCGGCCTTTGAGGCCGTTTTTAAGCTGGATCATGCAGGCGGGGCAGGAGGTGAAGACGATTTCTGCCCCCGTGGCTTCAATCCCCCTGCGTTTGCGTTCAAAAATAGCGGCGGACTGCTCCGGATTCTTGATGCAGAACGTCCCCGCACCCCCCGCACAGCGGTCGGCGTCCGGCATCTCCACAAACTCGAAATTCGGATTACGGCGCAAGAGGTCACGCGGCGCATCGCCCACCCCCGCCGTGCTCGCAGCACCTGCCGCGCGTAGATGGCAGGACGAATGATATGTCACGCGCGTAGGCTTCCGGGCTGTGGGATCGGGGGCCTGTGGGGTCATATTTTGCGCCAGTATCTCCGAGATGTGCGTCACCTTGCCCGCAAGACGCCTGGCCTGCTCCTGTTCTGATCCATCTGGAAAGAGCGCGGCATAGCTTTTGAGCATGAGGGTGCAGGAGGCGCAACCGGTGACCACCCTGTCGAACGATGAAAGCGCATCCAGGTTAAACCGGGCGCACTTGCGGACGCGGTCCGTCAGGCCGTAGGTCTCAATGGGCGTGCCGGAGCAGCGCTGCGGCGGCAGGACGGGCCGAATGCCCCGCTCTTTGAGTCGCGCGATGATGGCATCACCCACGCCGTCGTCAAAATAGTTTGCAGCACAGCCGTGAAAGTAGGCAACATTAGACGCAGGGGACGCAGGGGACGCCGCACGCGTCAATTCCACATGCCGCTCCCGCAAGGTGCGCCGGGCCAGGCGCGGCAGGATCATCTCCGCCGGAATCCGTGCCGTGGGTGCCAGACCCTTGAGCCAGGGGCGCGTGGCCCACTCGATCAACCGCCGCCCGATCTGATGATCCCAGAGGGGTTGCGTCCACGCAGCCAGCTTTATACACCCCTCGAACAGGCCCCGCCTCTCCTGGAAGGCAAAGATGGCATCGGCCACGGGGTTGGGGTGCTCTTCCCGCTTTTTGAGGATCAGCGCCGAGACATCCACCCCCGCCGGACAGACCGTGGCGCATGATTTACAATTGAGGCACGCCTCCACCACGCGTAACGATTTCTCGTACGAATAGTCGGCGGCGGTGACGATATGAAACCAGCCGCGCGCGGCATTGGACTCCTCCCCCGTCACGTCATAAACCGGACAGACCGCGTTGCACTTGCCGCAAGTGGCACACTGTTTGCTTAGACGCTCAAAGTCGATGTGCTCCGTAAAGGGGGTCTCGCTGATCTTCACGCCGGGGTTGAGCAGGTGGTCGGGATCGAACAGCCGTTTTACCTGCCGGAAGAGGTCGTAGAGTTCGGGGCCGTAGGCCGCTTCGAGAAATTCGGCCCGCACCCGTCCGTCGCCATGCTCTCCGCAGAGCGAACCGCCGAAGCGGTCGATGACCGTCTGATGAATTTCGTGGCAGAGGTCCACCATCTTGCCGAAGTCGTCCGGGTCGTTCACGTTGAGCAGCGGGTTGATGTGGGCGTTGCCGTCGCCGATGTGCCCATAGATCGCCACCGCCACCCCCCGCGCCTTGAAGAGGTGGTCAAGCCAGGCGATGAGATCCGGAATCTGCGCCGCCGCCACGACCACATCGTCAACAAAGTGGATCGGTTTTTTGCCGCCCGCACCGGCCGTGCCGGCCGTGCCGGTCGTGCCGGGACCTGCCGCCGCCCCTTGCGTGTTGTACTTATAGAGCGTGGGATAAATGGCCTTGCGCGCCTTCCAGAGTGCCGACTGTGCTTCGGGGTCTGTCGCCGTTGACATGGGTGCGCTTAAATCAAACCGTGCCAGGGATCGTGCCGCCGCGTTCATCTTTTCCGCCGCCCTGTCGTCAAACTCCACCAGGAGCGTGGCTGCTGCGTCGTCGGGGATGCCGAAGCGCGCGCGACCGATCAGATTCAGCGTGGTGGCGTCCATCATCTCCAGGGCGCTGGGGGCAAGCGTCCGCAGCATGGCCACCGCATCGGTCAGGTCGGGAAGATTCCGAAAATGGATCAGCCCCGTGGCCGTCGTGACCGGACGGGGAACCAGTTTGAGCGTCGCCGAAAGCGTCAGTCCCAGCGTCCCCTCGCTGCCGATGAAGAGTTGATGCAGCGGCAGGACGCCCCGCGCGATGCCGTCCGCCAGGGCAAACAGGTTGTAACCACTGGAATTTTTGGAGACGGTCGGCTTTTTGGATTGGATCAGCGTGAGATGGCGACGGACCATATCCACCAATGCGGGCACGGCGGGGACAGCGGCGCAGAGCGTGTGAAAATCGGGGTCGTCCAGGGAAAAGTCCCGGGCCGTGATCCACGTCCCGTCGGCCAGAAGAATCTCCATCGACAAGACGTTGTCTTTCGTGGCGCCATATTTCAGCGTGCGGGGTCCTGCGGCATTGTTGCCCAGCATCCCGCCCAACTTGCACATGTCGCCGCTGGAGGGGTCGGGCGCGAACATGAACCCCGCCTGGGCCAGCGCCCGATTGAGTTCCGTGTGGGTGATTCCGGGCTGCACCCTGGCC
>CAZQIT010000013.1:0-17289 GCA_964592995.1 uncultured Nitrospirota bacterium
GCGCAGTATGAGATTTCAAACTTTGCCAGGCCCGGCTTTGCCTGTCGCCACAATCTGCTCTATTGGGATCGTGACGACATTCTGGGCATCGGGCTTTCTGCCCATTCGTATCTTGGGCGGACGCATCACCGGAACACCGGCGCACTCCCAGACTATCTGGCCGCTCTGGATGCGGGACGACTTCCCGTTGAATGGAGCGAGTCGCTCGACGCGGCAACGCACCGTCAAGATCAGGTGATTTTCGGATTGCGAAAGTCGGCTGGAATCCCCCAGCACTTTTTGGCGGAAGCGCCGACGCTTGCGCGGACGGCGGAAAGCTTGCGAAGGGACGGACTCCTTGTGGTCTCGGGTGACCACATTCGGCTCACCCTGCGCGGCATGTTGCTGGCCGACGAAGTCGCGATGGCGTTCCTATAAGGAGTCGCGGAGCATGCTGTGGGGAGGGTCTGCTGTCGGATGGAACAGGGCGCACGGGGCTTCCATTTCTTCCGAATCTGTTTTTATTCTCTACTGAAACACAGGTACGCCGAGAACAAATCCGCCTGTCCGCAAGATCCTCTGGCTTGACAACGATTTTCCGTTCCCCTGATAATCACACGTTTCCATGGAGAAACTGAAAAACCACCCTTAATCAAAGGAGATGAGAATGAGCAATCAGGTGACGGTGGGACAGATCGTCCCGAGCTTTGAAATTGAAGTTTTTGATCCGAAGCTTCAGGATTTCGGGAAAATCTCACTGGACGAATTGAAGAAACAGAATAAGTGGACAGTGCTGGTCTTTTATCCTGCGGATTACACCTTTGTCTGCCCGACCGAGCTGGCCGATGTTGCGCAAAAATATGACGACCTGACCCAGGCTGGAGCGGAGGTGATTTCCGTTTCCACAGACACCAAGTTTGTCCATTTGGCGTGGCACCGTGAGGAAAAACTGCTCGGCGGGGTGAAATATCTGATGGGTGCCGACCCGACCGGAAAACTCTCCCGTCTGTTTGGCGTCTATGACGAGGCCACGGGGCTGACCCTGCGGGGCACCTTCATCATCGGCCCGGACGGCAAGTTGGCAGGGGCGGAGGTCAATTTCTATAACGTGGGACGAAGCGCATCGGAACTTTTGCGCAAGGTACAGGCCAACACCTATCTTTCAAAACATCCGGACGAGGCCTGTCCCGCCAACTGGAGCACGGGGCAGAAAACCCTGAAACCGGGTCCGGGGATGGTGGGCCGTGTGGCGGAGGCACTTAGTCGTTGATAAGGGATGGTCCTCGCACCCTCAATCACGAAAGGCCGCGCGTGGTGCATAACTTACGCTGGCGGGGCCACGGAGGGGGTGGGAGTGCGGGGCCTCATTTCCTGGTCGATCCGTTCGGCGAGGAAGATTTTGAGGAGGGATTGGTAGGGGACGTCGCGCCGGTTGGCCAACATGCGCAGCGCATCCAGCATGGATTCGGGAAGACGCAGCGAGATGGATCGGACAGAAGGCCGCAGGCGGGGAAAAAGGATGCTCCTGGCCCGCTTCCAGTCAATGTGGTCGGTGGAATCGTGGGTGCTCCAGAACGCCCGTTCTGCGTCCTCGGTCTCAAGTTTTGGGATGCTGTTCGTCATGGCTTTTGTAGGCCTCCTGTTCTTTACGGTTCATGCCTCTTGCGGAAATGACGCGGATCCGATCCTTGCGAAGCGTGAAGACGACGAAGAGCCGCCGCTCTTGATCTGTCTTGCCGAGGGCGTAAAATCGGACCTCCACCTGAGAATGCCCCACATCCTCCGCGACGACAAGGGGTTGATGAAAAAATATTTGCTCGCACTCGTACCACGTGACACGATGTTTAACCCAATTTTTCTCGGCATTGCCTTCGTCCCACTCAAATTCGGTACACTTCGCAATATCAATCATCAGGACGTTAGAATGACTATAGATACTATAATATAATATAATAGTATAGTATCGTTATATACATTTGTCAACGGAGAGCAGGTGCCATGGCCTTGATCGTTCAAAAATATGGTGGGACGTCGGTCGGGAGCGTTGACCGGATTCAAAACGTCGCTGACCGAGTGATCCGAAGCCGCAAGGCAGGGGATCGCGTCGTCGTGGTACTCTCAGCCATGAGTGGAGAGACCGACCGGCTTATTGGCTTGGCCCAGGCCGTCTCGCCCCATCCCGACCTACGCGAAATGGACATGCTGCTCGCAACCGGAGAGCAGGTGACCGTGGCGCTTCTGGCGATGGCCCTGCAAGCGCGGGGAGCGCCCGCGCGCTCGTTTACCGGACGGCAGGTTGGCATTTTGACCGACGCCGCGCACACGAAGGCGCGCATCACCGACATCACTCCTGCGCGTCTGCACGCGGCGCTTTCGGAGGGAATCATCCCCGTCGTCGCGGGTTTTCAGGGGATCAATTCCAACTCGGACGTCACCACGCTGGGCCGGGGCGGGTCGGACACCACCGCCGTGGCCATTGCCGCCGCCCTCAAGGCCGATCTGTGCGACATTTACACCGATGTGGACGGGGTCTACACGGCCGATCCCAACATCGTTCCGTCCGCGCGCAAGCTGACCCGAATTTCCTACGAAGAGATGCTGGAGATGGCCAGCCTGGGCGCCAAAGTGCTTCAGGCGCGCTCGGTGGAGTTCGCCATGAAATACCAGGTGCCGGTGCGGGTGCGTTCCAGTTTCAGTGACGATGAGGGGACATGGGTCAAAAAGGAGGATGCCCAGATGGAGCACGAGATGGTTTCGGCGGTGACGTCGGATAAGAATCAGGCGAAGATTACGCTGGTGGGCGTGCCCGACCGACACGGGATTGCTTCCCGGATTTTCAGCGCCATCGCAAAAGAGAACATCCTGGTGGATATGATTATCCAAAACGTCGGACAGGGCGGCCTCACCGACCTTTCGTTTACGGTGGCGCGGGGGGAGGCCGTGCGGGCCAAAGCCGTGCTGGCCGATTCCGCCGTGGAGATGAAGGTGCGGGAGATGGTGGTGACAGACGACATTGCCAAGGTGTCGGTGGTCGGCGTTGGGATGCGGTCGCACACGGGGGTTGCGGCCCGGATGTTTGAGGCCCTGGCCGCCGAGGGGATCAACATCATGATGATCTCCACTTCGGAGATTAAAATCTCCTGCGTGATCGACGCCAAATATACCGAGCTGGCCGTCCGCACGCTGCATGAAACGTTTGGATTGGCGAAAATCGCCGCGCCATGTTGAATCTCTTCACGCACAAAAAGCGATTCTTGCAAAGAATCCGCGAGGGGCTTATCGAAGGGGCGCTCTTTTGCGCTGCCCTCTTTTCGGTGTTGATCACAGGCGGGATTTTATCGGTCCTCCTGTTTGAAACGTTGGGGTTCTTCAAAGAAGTCTCGCTCGTCGAATTCCTCACCGGCACGCAATGGACGCCCCTTTTTTTTGAAAAACATTTCGGTGTTCTCCCGCTCTTTTCGGGGACATTCCTCATCACCCTCATCGCCCTGTCCGTGGCGCTCCCCCTGGGCCTGGTCAGCGCCATTTACCTCAGCGAATATGCCTCGGAGCGGATGCGCGTCTTCGTCAAGCCAGCGCTGGAGATTCTGGCTGCTGTTCCAACGATTGTCTATGGCTATTTCGCGCTCACATTCGTGACCCCCCTGCTTCAGCAGTTCATTCCCGATCTCTCCGGGTTCAACGCCTTAAGCCCCGGCATCGTCATGGGCATCATGATCCTTCCGATTATCGCGTCGCTCAGCGAAGATGCGCTGCATGCCGTGCCGTTCGGACTTCGCGAAGGGGGATATGCCCTGGGATCCACCCGTCTCCAGGTGGCCCTTCGCATTGTCCTCCCCGCCGCCATCTCCGGCGTGGTGGCCTCTTTCATTCTGGGCATTTCACGGGCGGTCGGAGAGACCATGATTGTGGTCATTGCCGCCGGGCTGCAACCCCGCCTGACGCTCAACCCCTTGGTGCCGATTGAGACCGTCACCGCCTATATTGCCCAGGTCAGCATGGGTGACACGCCCGCCAACAGCCTGGAATACCGAACGATTTTTGCCGTCGGAACCAGCCTCTTCATCTTGACCTTTGTTTTGAACATGATCGGATTCCTCTTGCGCAAACGATTCAGAAACGTGTATGAGTAGCCACGCGCTCTACGCGATTTATTAAAAACCCATGCAGCGAAATGCCCTCCATCGTTTTTATGATCGCCTCTTCGCCATTGCCGGTATCTTGGCAACGCTGGTGGGCCTCGTTGTCCTGGTGGCGCTCCTCGTTGACGTGCTGATCGATGGCCTGCCCCGCCTCAGTTGGCAATTTATCACCCACTACCCTTCCAGAAAGCCCGACCAGGCCGGTATTTTGGTCGCCTGGGTCGGGACCGTATGGCTGATGGCGCTCACCGGGCTGATCGCCCTGCCGCTGGGCATTGCGGCGGCCATTTATCTGGAAGAATATGCGCGAAAAAATGCCCTGACCGATTTTATTGAGATCAATATCGCCAACCTAGCGGGTGTGCCGTCGATTATTTACGGCCTGCTGGGTCTGGGGCTGTTTGTCCGATGGATGCGGCTGGATCGCAGCCTTCTGGCCGGTGCCATGACCCTCTCGCTACTGGTCATCCCCGTCGTAATCCTGTCGTCTCGGGAGGCGCTGCGCGCCGTTCCGCAGTCCATCCGAGAGGCCTCCTGCGCCCTGGGCGCCAGCCGGTGGCAGACGATCCGACAGCAGGTGTTTCCAGCCGCCCTGCCCGGCATCCTGACCGGCATCATTCTGGCCATGTCCCGTGCGATTGGCGAAACGGCGCCGCTGATGGCCATTGGCGCACTGACGTATGTGGGGTTTCTGCCCGGACGCGACCTCTTTTCAAAATTCCCGATTAACTTCGCGTCCCTCTTGGATCCTTTTTCTGCCCTGCCGATCCAGATTTTCAACTGGGTGTCCCGTCCCCAGAAGGCTTTTTCCATCAATGCCGCTGCGGGGATTCTGGTGCTGCTTTTAATTACCTTCATCATGAACGGCATGGCGGTGTATCTGCGATATCGATATCAAAAACGCTCCCGCTGGTAGCCGCATGGACTTCCCCCTTCAAATTCAGGCCCTCAGCGCTTTTTACGGCGCCAAACAGTCTCTGTATCGGGTCAGCCTCAACATCGCCGAAAAGTCGGTGACCGCCGTGATCGGCCCGTCCGGCTGCGGGAAGAGCACCTTTATCCGCTGCATCAATCGGATGAACGACCTGATCCCCACGTTTCGGATTGAAGGCGCCATCCTCTATCACAGCCAGGACCTCTATCAGGCTGACGCCATTGATATTCGGCGTCGGATCGGCATGGTCTTTCAGAGGCCCAACCCGTTTCCAAAAAGCATCCACGAAAACGTTGCCTACGGTCTGCGGATTCAGGGCATCAAAGACAAAGTGGAAATTGAGCACATCGTGGAAACCAGCCTTAAAAAAGCGGCCATCTGGGAAGAGGTCAAAGACCGACTCTTGCAATCGGCCCTCTCCCTCTCCGGCGGGCAACAACAACGGCTCTGCATCGCGCGTGCCCTGGCGGTCTCTCCCGAAGTGCTGCTGCTGGATGAGCCGACTTCGGCCATCGACCCCATCGCCACGGCCCGGATCGAAGAGTTGTTGCGTGAATTGAAAAAAAGTTATACCATCGTCATCGTGACGCACAACATGCAGCAGGCGGCACGGGTTTCGGATACGACCGGGTTTTTTCTGATGGGCGAGTTGATTGAGACTGGCCCCACTTCGCAAATTTTCACCAACCCACAGGACCAACGGACGGAAGACTATATTACGGGGCGGTTCGGATAATGCAACGCTATCTGGAAGAAGAGATTTCACACCTGAAGGAGAAGATTCTCCGGATGGGGGCGCTGGTCGAGCGACAGATTGCTGATTCCATCACGGCACTGGTCGAGCAGAATATCGCGCTGGCGCGCCAGACGATTGAGAACGACCATCGGGTCAACGCGATGGACGTGGAAATTGATGAGGAGTGCATCCGTTTGCTGGCGCTTCATCAGCCTGCGGGGCGCGACTTGCGATTTATCACCACGGCCATGAAAATCACCACCGATCTGGAGCGGATGAGCGATCTCTCCGAGGACATCTGCGAGCGGACAATTGAGTTGTCCCAGGCGCCCCTGCTGAAACCCTTCATTGATATTCCCAAAATGGCAGAAGCCGCGCAGAAGATGGTGCGCGAAACCCTGGACGCCTTTGTCAACAAAGATGCGGCGCTGGCCCGCAGGGTTTGCGCCGCCGACCGTTTTATCGACGACCTGACCCACCAGATTTTCAGGGAGCTGGTTGATCATATGGTGGAGGAGCCGCAGACCATAACCCGCGCCATTCGCATCAGTTTTATTGCAAAATATATCGAGCGGATCGGAGATCATGCCACCAATATCGCCGAGATGGTGGTCTATCTCGTGGAAGGAAAAATTATCCGGCACACCCAGGTCGCACCAGAGACCTACCGGTTGGAGACCGACCGGTAGGAGGCGCCACCGCATTCAGGACAACGCATGCCTGCCTTGCATATTTATTCCGAAGCGCGATTCATCGGACGGTTCACGCTGTTTGAAGAGACGATCTGGATCGGCCGCAGCCGTGAAAACCACCTCATTCTGCCGGAGGCTTCCATCGCCCGAAGGCAGGCCCTTCTCTATAAACACCGGCAGCAGTTCATCCTGGAAGACCGGGGCGCAAATGGCCTGCAAGTCAATGGTCAAATCACCCCGCAAGAGACGCTGCAGCATGAGGACCTGATTCAGATGGGGCCCTACCGCTTGGTCTTTGACGCCCTGTGCGAAGTATCGCCCGAATGGCAGTTGGTGGTCTTATCCGGCGACGATTCGGGCAAGGCCATTGTGTTAAAGGTGGGCGTTACCCAGATCGGGCGAAGCGAGAAAAACGACCTGACCCTGAACGATGCGTCGGTCTCCGCGTTTCATGCCGAAATCCACCTGACGAACGATGCGATGATCCTGCGCGATCTGGGTAGCACCAACGGAACATGGATCCACGGAGAGAGGCAGGATGAAATCGTCTTATCCATCAACACCGAGTTTCAGGTCGGACAGACGCGGCTGGCGCTCTGCGATCATTTGGCGACGGCCCTGGGGCTGGGCCACCGCATCCGGGAGTTCGCAGAACAGGATGTCCCGCTCCTCATCTGTGGAGAGGTGGGCGTAGGAAAGCGGCGGGCGGCGCGGGAAGTACATCGTTTCAGTCCACACCGTCATGCTCCGATGATCCATTTCGATTGTCGCGACACCCCACCGGAGAAGATGGCGTCCGCCCTTCTGGGCCATGAAAAAGGGGCGCAATACTGGGCCTTATCGCAACATCAGGGGGCCTTCGAACGTGCGGGGCAGGGCACACTCTTTTTACAGGATTTTGACGCGCTGGATCATCCGGCGCAGGTGGCGCTTTTACAAACATTGGAACAGCGCACCTTCACGCGTTGTGGTGGGACAGATGCGCAACCCGCCCCCTTCCGCCTGATTGCTGCAACCTGCCTGCCGCAGGATTCGGACGCCCTGCGTCATGCGGTGTTGCCCGAACTCTACACGCATTTGAGCGGATGCACGCTGTCCTTATTACCCCTTCGTGAACGCAGGGAAGAGATTCTGCCACTGGCCACTCACTTTCTAGCCGGAACTCCGATGGCGAAGGCGGCGGAAGATCCGTTAATGGCGCATCTCTGGCCGGGGAATATCGGCGAACTCCAAAATGTCATTGAGCGGGCGGTCATTGTGACAAACAAGGCCACGTCGGATGCAACCAGAATCGAAACAGAAGACATCCTGTTCCATTCACCCCGTTGATAAGGGCCTGCGCGCGGGGACCCGGCAGAAAGCACCCAGGAGAGTGGTGGAAAGGGGCAACCGACTCACGGGCGAGACGCCCGTGCCACTCGCCCGCGTGTACATGGAAAAACGGAGGGGTGGCCGAGTGGCCGATGGCGGCGGTCTTGAAAACCGTTATCCGAAAGGATCGTGGGTTCGAATCCTACCCCCTCCGCCAATACGGAGATGCTGGAGATGATGACTTTTGTGGTGATCGGAAAAGATGGGCCGGATGCGCAGGCGTTGAGGCTGCGCCATCGGGAAGCGCACCTTCGGCGCATCAAAGCCCTCCGCGAAGCGAATCAACTCCTCTTAGCGGGGCCTTTTGCCGATAAAACCGGAAGTCTCATCGTCCTGACGGCAAAATCCCAAGAAGAGGCGGTGGCCTGGATTGAAGCCGACCCCTATGTTACGGAGAAAGTTTTTATCGCGTATGAAGTCAAACCACTGATCCGAGTCTTCCCGCAGTCCGTGTAGGCGAAAAAGGGGATCATGCGCAATAGTGGGTTCTAAGCGTATCGTTTAGAGACCCTGAACAGATGAAAGAGGAACGCTTATGAGTGTTACCTTGGAGTTGCCGGAGGCGTTGGTTGACGAGATTTCCGAGGGCGCGGCGCGACGGGGTTTAACCGTGGCTGAATATGTCCAACGGATGATTGTTGTGGGACGGGTGGGCGATAAAATGCCCCAGACGGGCGCCGAACTGGTCGCCTATTGGCAGCGTGAAGGGGTCATTGGCGGCAGGACGGACATCACGGACAGTCCGCGCCACGCCCGCGCATTACGCGCAGAAGCCGAGCAACGGGCATAGCGATGTATCTGCTGGATACCGATGTCCTGATTGACATACAGAGGGGCCATGCCCCCGCGATCGGCTGGTTTGCGGCGTTGCGTGAGGTCCCCTCCATCTGTGGCCTAGTCGCAATGGAGTTGGTACAGGATGCACGGAATATGCAACACGTTCGCTAGGCATTGAGACTGGTGTCTCCGCTTCCCGTGGTCTGGCCCAGGGAAGCCGACTGTCATCGTGCCTTATCTGATTTCAACACCCAACACCTCTCTCATGGGTTGGGCTTGTTGGACGCCTTGATTGCCGCTTGCGCCATCGGTCTATCCGCGACACTGTGCACATTCAACGTCAAGCACTACCGGATGGTTCCGGACTTGATCACTGCGCAGCCGTATTCGCGATAAGCCGCACTCCTATCCCCTCTGTCGCCCCGCGTCGGAATCGTTCGCCCAGCGATTCAACTTCCGGTTGATCCCCTCCACCACCTTCGTGGCCTCTTTGGATAAACCCCATATTTTTAGAACTTTTATGTCGCACACCCGATCTGAATGCAGGGCTTGCAATCCGTAGATCAATGTAGATACCATCGGTGCACTTTAATGGGGTCCCGGCGCAAGCGCGTGCGGGGTCTGCGCGACGTTGATATAAAATGCGAATTTGATTTCGAGTTTACAAACTTAACCCAACAGGGATCATGGAGGAAATAATGAAGAAATGGGTTGCATTGACGGTGGCGGGATGTCTGATGGCGGGTTGCGCGACGAACACGGGCGAGCGAAATCGGACGGCCACTGGAACGGGCGTTGGGGTGGCTGCGGGCGCGGCGCTCGGCGCCATTATTGGCCATCAGTCCGGAAAGCGGGACAAAGGCGCGGCGCTCGGCGCGGTCGTGGGCGGGCTTTTAGGCGCCGGAGTCGGCCACAGGATGGATCAGCAGGCCAAGGAACTGGCCGCAGTCGAGACCGCAGAAATCAAGCGGTCTGAAGATGGCGGCATTGTCACATCGCTCAAAAGCAGTATCCTGTTCGATGTGGACTCGGCCGTCTTAAAACCCTCCGCACTTTCCAGTATCAACCAGATCAGCGACGTGATTAAGCAATATCCAGAAAACCATGTGATTGTCGTGGGGCATACCGACGACCGGGGCAGCGATACGCACAACCAGCAGTTGTCCGAACGGCGTGCGCAGGCGGTGCGGCTTCAGATGGTCGCGCGGGGGGTTGTGGCCTCCAGCGTGGAAGCGGTCGGCCAGGGCGAATCCAATCCCGTTGCTCCCAACGCCACCGAGGATGGCCGGGCCAAAAATCGCCGCGTCGAACTCAACATCTCAGTTGACCCCAGCAAGGTGCAGCCATAATCAAACCGCAGAGGGCATGACCATGGTCTTTCAGTATGACGCGAACAGTGACATGCTCTATATCAAACTGGCCGAT
The DNA here is from genome assembly GCA_964592995.1 of uncultured Nitrospirota bacterium. GTDB lineage: Bacteria > Nitrospirota > Nitrospiria > SBBL01 > CAZOFZ01 > CAZOFZ01. Next base: position 10,057 of record CAZQIT010000013.1, read on the forward strand.
CGGGCCAGCGCCGAATCGGAGGAGGCCGCCCCCGGCATTGTGCTCGACTTTGACGAACGCAATCAGGTCGTCGGTATTGAGATTGAGGACGCGAGTACGCGGATTGATTTATCGCACCTCGAAGTGCTGGCCTTGCCGATTACCCATCTCGTCCTTGCCGAAAAGATCCCGGCAGTCGCCGCATAACGTGCCCGGAACGAAGAGACGCCCCGCAGGAGAATCCATATGGATTTTAACTTTACCGAAGAGCAGACGATGTTGCGGGAGATGGCGGCCAAATTCGTCGCTCAGGAAGTCAAGCCCCTGGCGCAACGGATTGACAAGGAACACAACATCGATCTGATTCGGGACATCCTCAAAAAGGGGTCTGCGCTGGGGCTTTGGGGCATCCCGTTCCCGCCGGACTACGGCGGCGCGGGGATGGGCGAGATCGGCTATTGCATTCTGCTGGAAGAGCTTTCACGCGGCTGCGCCTCGACGGCCGTCACGGTGGGTGCCCATGTCGGGCTTGCGGGAATGTCGATCTTGCTGGGCGGGACGGAGGCGCAGAAACAGAAGTATCTGGCCCCGCTGGCCCGTGGCGAAAAGATCGGGGCCTACGCCCTCACCGAGCCTGCGGCAGGCTCCGACGCGGCCAACATTCAACTGACGGCCACCCCCGACGGCGACGCCTACATTTTCAACGGCACGAAACTCTGGATCACCAACGGCGACATCGCCGACATCGTCATCGTCTATGCCGTCACCGACGCCAAGCTGCGGGCGCGCGGCGGCATCACCGCCTTCATTGTCGAGGCGCCGACCCCCGGCTTTTCGGCGCACCGGATTCACGACAAGATGGGCCTGCGCGGCTCGGCCACCGCCGAGTTGGTCTTCCAAGATGTGCGCGTGCCGAAGGAAAACGTGCTGGGCCAGGTCGGTCGCGGCTTCGCCATTGCCATGGAGACGCTGGACGAATCCCGCCTGTCGCTCGCCGCAGCCTGTGTCGGGGCAGCCAAAGAGCTGGTGAGCATGTCGGTGGATTTTGCCAAAAAACGGGTTACGTTCGGCCAGCCGATTGCCGCGCATCAAGCCATTCAGTGGATGATGGCCGAGATGACGGCGGAGGTTTACCAGATGGAGTCCATCGTCTATCGCACGGCGTGGCTGTACGATCAGGGCAAGAAAATCCCGCGTGAGGGGGCCATCTGCAAGATGTTTTGCTCCGAGGCGCTGGGCCGCATCGCCGACAAAGCGGTGCAAATCCACGGCGGCAACGGCTTCATGGGCGAGCACCCGGTGGAGCGGTTCTATCGCGATGCCCGCATCAACCGTATCTTCGAGGGGACGAACGAAATTCAGCGCATGGTCATCGCCGAAGACGTCATCAAAAAGGGGGGGTATTAAAGAACCTTATGCCTGTTTGGATTGATCCGGAAAAATGCAATGGCTGCCACGGCTCGAAGCAGCCGCCCTGTTTGAGAATGTGTCCGGGGGACTTGATTGTCAAAGACCACGCGGCCAACAAGGCCTATCTCAAATATGTAAACGACTGTTGGGACTGCCTCCCTTGTGTGAAGGTCTGTCCGGAAGAAGCGATTGAGTTTCACCTCTCGCCCCAGTTCGGATCCAAGGGTGCGCGGCTGATTCCCCATGTCCACAAAACCAACGACCAGATTACCTGGGAGTCGATTGATGCGGCGGGGCATCGTGAGACCTTCAACATCCGAACCAAGCTGATGCCCGTGGCCCTGGACGAAGGAATTGAGGGCGAAACGCAGGCGATCGATTTTGCAATTTGACGCGACATCCCAGATGAGACCTGAGTACAGGAAAATTCCGTGGAGCAGTACCGATCCTGGCTGGCGCTGAAGCAGATTCCCGGCGTGGGGAACGTACTCTTTAAGCGCCTGCTTTCGCGCTTCAAGTTGCCTGAAGCGGTCTTTTCCGCAAAGGCGTCAGAACTGGCCGATGTAGAGGGTCTCTCGAATGCGGCGGTTCAGGCCATTGTCTCGTTTTCCGCCTTCTCTGCAATCGACAGGGAGTTTGAAAAAATAACGAAAGCGGGCTGTACGCTGATCTGCCTTCACGATCCGGCATATTCTCCGCTGCTTGCGGCCATCTACGATCCCCCGCCACTGCTATATGTGAAAGGGGTGCTTTTGTCTCCGGAGGCCTGTCCGGTGGCCGTGGTGGGCGCACGGGGCACAACACCTTACGGACGGGCGGTGACCGAACAGATTTGTCGGGGTCTTGTGCGGCAGGGGGTGACCATCGTCAGTGGGTTTGCACGGGGTATTGATGCCGTGGCGCACCGGTCCGCCTTGTCCGCCGGAGGACGCACCCTTGCCGTTTTGGGCTGCGGTATCGACCGCATCTATCCACCCGAGCACAAAACGCTCTACCATGACATTGCGGAGTGCGGTGCGCTCCTTTCCGAATTTGCCATGGGTGCGCTGCCCGAGGCGCACCATTTTCCGCAGCGCAACCGAATCATCAGTGGACTGTCTCTGGGTTGTTTGGTGGTGGAGGCTGCCGAAAAGAGTGGATCGCTCATTACGGTCCGTCACGCCCTGGAGCAGGGGAGAGAGGTGTTTGCAGCACCGGGGCCGATTTTTTCGCCGTCCAGCGCCGGATCCAATCGACTGATTCAATCCGGCGCAAAGCTGGTGACGGGTGTTGCGGATATTCTGAACGAGATTCTTCCGCAGTGCGCATCCAGATCGAAAGAAGGGGCATCGGAGACGGCCCCACTGGAGGCCGTTCCCCTGGAAGAAGACGAAGCGGCCCTGTGCGTTTTTCTTTCTTCGGAACCGAAACAAATCGACCGAATTATTGGTGAAAGTGGGCGTACGGCGGCGGCTGTTTCCGGATTGTTGCTCACGCTGGAGTTGAAGGGGGTTGTTGAAAAATTGCAGGGTCAGTTTTATGCCCGAAAATAAGGGAGGTCATGTTGGCAAGACAGGCGAAGGGCGCATCTGCGTCCCCAGAACATAAGACGGCAGGTCAGACCCAAACATCGGCGGGCCGAAAATCTGCGGCGAAGAAGACATCCGTCGCCGCCACGGGCAAATCGCTGGTCATCGTGGAGTCGCCCTCCAAGGCCAGGACCATCCTCAAATACCTCGGCAAGCAGTACCATGTGATGGCCTCGGTGGGGCATGTGAAGGACTTGCCGCAATCGGGCATCGGGATCGACATTGAACACGACTTTGCGCCGGAATATGTGACGATCAAGGGGAAAGGGAAGATTCTCTCCGAGATCAAAGCAGCGGCCAAAGTGGCGGATGCCATCTATCTGGCCTCCGATCCTGACCGCGAGGGAGAGGCCATTGCCTGGCACATCGCCGAAGACCTCAAGTCGCGCGACGGGCGCGTGTTCCGCGTTCTTTTTAACGAAATCACCGAGGCGGGCATCCGGCAGGCCATGGCTTCGCCAACCGTGGTGGACATGAAGAAGGTCAACGCCCAGCAGGCGCGGCGCGTGCTCGACCGGCTTGTGGGCTACAAGATCAGCCCGCTGCTGTGGGAGAAGGTGCGCTATGGCCTTTCGGCGGGTCGCGTGCAGTCGGTGGCCATTCGGATGATCTGCGATCGGGAGCGGGAGATTCTCGCCTTCGTGACGGAGGAGTATTGGGACATCGCCGTCCTGCTGGCCAAGCAGGGCGCGGACCATTCCCAAACCGTGTGGGCGCGCCTCATCAAGTGCGCGGGGAAAGCTGCGTCCATCGCGAACGAAGCGGAGGCAAGTCAGATCGTCACGGCGCTGCGATCCGTCTCCTATACCGTCTCCGACGTTGAGAAGAAAGAACGCAGGCAGCGGCCCCAGGCCCCGTTTATCACCAGCCGACTTCAGCAGGACGCCGTCCGAAAGCTGCGCTTCCTGCCGAAAAGGACGATGATGCTCGCCCAGCAGCTCTACGAAGGGGTCGATCTTGGGACGGAAGGGCCAGTCGGCCTCATCACCTATATGCGAACCGACGCCGTGCGCATCTCCCCCGACTTCCAGCGCGAGACACTCGACTGGATCGCGCAAACCTACGGCCCCGCCTACCGTCCCAGCGCTCCCAATATCTACAAAAGCCGCAAGCAGGCACAGGAGGCGCACGAGGCCATTCGTCCCACGTCGCTTTCGCGCGATCCCGAACGGGTTCGGGGTCACCTCTCCCCCGATCAATATCGGCTCTATGACCTCATCTGGAAACGCTATGTGGCCAGCCAGATGGCGCCGTCGGTGCTGGATGTCACCCGCGTGGACGTGGGTGCCGGCACATTCATCCTGCGTGCGACGGGCGCCACCGTGCGGTTTGATGGCTTCACCGTCGTCTACACGGAGGGCCGCGAGGAGGGGATCAAGCGGGACGAGGATGACGCGAGCGATGAAGAGGCGACGCTTCCCCCGCTGTCCGTGGGCGAGGGGTTATCGCTTCAAGACGTTCAGCCAAAGCAACATTTCACGCAACCACCGCCCCGTTACAACGAGGCGTTGCTCATCCACGACATGGAAGAAAAGGGAATCGGACGACCGAGCACCTACGCCGCAACGCTCTCGACCATTCAGGAGCGGGAGTATGTCGAACGGCGCGAGGCGCGCTTCCATCCGACGGAGCTGGGGAGGATGGTCAATGACCTGCTGGTGGCCCATTTCCCAGAGGTGGTCAACGTCGAGTTCACGGCGAAGATGGAGGATCAGCTCGACCAGATCGAAGGCGGGGAGGCCGAGTGGGTCGAGACGCTGCGCAACTTTTACACCCCATTTTCCAAAAGTCTGGAAGCGGCCCAGATTCAGATGAAGGACATGAAAAAGGAGGAGAAGCCAACCGACCTGCCGTGCGAGAAATGCGGAAAGGCGATGGTCATCAAGTGGGGGCGCTTTGGCCGATACCTGGCCTGTCCAGGCTACCCCGACTGCAAAAACACGAAGGACTTTGTGGAAACCGAAGGCGGCGTGAAGGTGGTTCCCAAAGAGACGCTCACCGACCAAGCCTGTGCCAAGTGCGGGAAACCGATGGCAATCAAGACCGGCCGCTTTGGTCGTTTCATGGCCTGCACCGGCTATCCAGAGTGCAAAAACGCCCAGCCGATGGCCACCGGCGTCACCTGCCCGCAAGCGGCCTGCGGCGGCCTTTTGGTGGAAAAACAAAGCCGAAAAGGAAAAGTCTTTTATTCGTGCAACCGGTATCCCGCCTGCACGTTCGCCCTCTGGGATCGTCCGGTTCCCAGTCCCTGCCCAGCTTGTAACGCCCCCTTTCTGCAGGAGCAACGCGAACGCAGCGGGCAGGTCCGGATCGTCTGCAAAACGGAGGGGTGCGACTACCGCGCTTCGGCGTAGGATAACGGTTCAGGTCCCGCCCCTGTTGGCCGCATGACCGCCCGGCTTGTGGTGCTCACAGGGAGTACGATTACGGACGAACAGATCGCAAAGATCGAATCATCGCTCAAGAACCAACCCAGAAAATGCTTGGGATTCAAAATCGCCACTGGAAGTGGAGGCCCCTTTCGTTGCACTTCAACGTTGAATGAGGAGATAAATATGATTGCCAAACTCAGTTTTTTGAAGCGATCCTTCTTGGCGGCCAGCGCCCTGCTGTTCGCCTTGCTTGCCAACCCCCATGCGGCCTTGGCCGTAAATTGCTGGGAAGTGACCGGCTGGTTACCCCTCCCGTCGTTTCTTGAGCAAGCCGTTCTGGTTGATGCCGTTTCGAGCACTAATGGTTGCACTCAGACGCCAACCGGAATGGCCTGGCTTGACGTCACTCTGTCTTACGGCACCCCTCCGAATAACCCCGCCCCCCCACCGCTTAATACAGTCTGGCTGCTCATCCCACTTGGTGACCCGCATATGACCGGCTTGGTGTTTAGCCCGTTGCTGGTTTTCTCCTCCTACGACCAGAACGGCACACCTGTCATCAACACCGACATTATAACCGACATTGTGGGTGGTGGCCCCAACACCATGCTAGCATCGCTCACCCCGCCCTTGCAGCCTGTCGCTTGCGTTGCGCCCCCCAACACCACCATGGTGGCTTGGTACCCATTCGATGCGACGACAGGATCAACGGCGGCGAATCCTGCCACTGGAAACACAGGTACGCACATCGGCGGTCCAATTCCCGGAACGGGTATGGTGGCAGGGGCGTTGAATTTCGACGGCATAAACGACTACGTGGAGGCTCCATCTACGATCGTAACGAATTTCGGACCTGCCAACACGCCTACTTTTTGTTTTAATGGTAAGCAGGGCAGCTACTCGGCCTGCTCGGGCGATTTTTCGATTGATGCCTGGATCAAGGTGCCAAATGCTCCAGATTCCGTCACGGTTATCCTTGACAAAAGAGACCCCGCAACAGGGATCGGTTATAGTTTTTGGCTCTCCTATAAACGGTTGGGCCTGCAACTAGCGGACTCGGGGGGCTATACTAATTATGCCTCCGTGGCAATACCCAGCCTTACCGATGGCCAATGGCACCACGTTGCTGTCACGGTGGATAGACGCCTTGGCAGTTCCACGACAGCAGGCAAAATCTTGTGGTATCACAATGGAGCGACTGTCTTACCGGATGGGACTGATAACCCAATCAATCGACCAGGTTCTTTAGAGAATCAGAGTCCATTGAGAATTGGCACTCGAACATATGCCTCTCCCCTGACAGGTTGGTTCGTGGGCGATATGGATGAACTGGAAATCTTCAACCGCAAATTGACAGGTCAGGAGATACTTGATCTCTACCAAGCGTCTTCTGCGGGTAAATGCAAGCCACCGCCGCCACCGTGTGGGGGAGATCCGTCGACATGTTAAATCGAAACCAACACCGCCTCTGCAGTTCAGGGGCGGTGTTGGTTTATGGGTATGGACAGGTACCACCGTAAGCGGTTTGCAGGCCGATGGCTGTGGGGAGGGTAGAGGGTCATCGGAAGGCGGTTCAGGTCCCGCCCCTGTTGGCCCGCATGACCGCCCGGCTTGTGGTGCTCAAATCCTCACATCTGTTCAGGCTTTCTCTATGATTGGAACTCCGTTATCAAAAAATGCGACTCGCTTGATGTTGCTGGGTGCGGGGGAGCTTGGCAAAGAGGTCGCGATTGAAGCCCAGCGGTTTGGGGTTGAAGTGATTGCTGTGGATCGCTACCCGAACGCCCCGGCAATGCAGGTGGCGCATCGAAGTCATGTGATTGATATGCTGGATCAGGCACAATTAGCCGATGTCATCACAAAGGAATCACCGCACATGATTGTTCCTGAAATCGAGGCGATTG
>CAZQIT010000014.1:0-22286 GCA_964592995.1 uncultured Nitrospirota bacterium
TCACCGTGTGGCTCGTCACAAGGTCAGGGAGGGAGACGACCGTCGCGTTATGTGTGACGATGGAGGTGGCGGGTTCATTTGTGGTCCAAGTAACCACTGCGCCAGTGGTCGTGATGTTGGTAACCGTTGCCGCAGAAATTAAGGGTGACGTGACGTCGGTAAAAGATTTTGATGCTTCGTTGGAAAAACCACTTTCCAATCCGTCGTTGTCATATGCCGTGACGGAGAAATAATAAGTGCCGAGGCCCAATCCCGTCGCCGTATAGATCGTTCTGTTGCCCACATCAATGGGTTCATTGTATTGGCCTGTGGCCATGCCCACATACACCCTATATCCAGCCAGATTGGATTCGGAGTTGGCATTCCAAGAGAGTTCCGCCGTTTCTGGAAACGCGACCGTGGCGTGACCCAGCAACAGCGCAAAATATAAAAGAGATCTTAGGAAAGCTGGAAAGTCATTTTTGTACATCGCCCTCTCCTGCCATGCACACATGATGATGGAATAATGAACAACCCATTTTTATACCGATGGTTTAACGAATGTCTCTCCTCAAGATAGCATGTTTTCAGAAGTTGTCAAGCAGGCGATTGTCTATGAAGAGTCAGGAGATGTAGACGAACGGAATCATTTCATCCCACGGGAGGCATCAGGAACGTTGCGGACATCATACCACAAACAAACTCGCACGATCCGAATGCCCTATCACCTCACAGGCGTTGACAGGTATTGAACTTGCGTTGTGGCAGGCCGTATACTCCGTTCCTGTATTGAAGTCGGGGGCGTTGTGCGTTTTGACCGGTTTACAATAAAGGCCCAGGAGGCCCTGCAAGAGGCGCAAAACAGGGCCTCCGATGCGCATCATCAGCAGGTGGATGAGGCGCATCTGGCCCTGGCCCTACTGGATCAGTCGGAGGGGGTTGTGTTGCCACTTTTAAAGGCGATGGACGCATCTGTTGAAGGCGTGCGGACACGGCTCCTCAATACACTTGAAAAAATTCCGAAGGTGCAGGGACCTGGGGCTGCAGGCTCGTTTTATCTCTCCCCCGACCTGGCCTCGCTCCTTGCGCGCGCAGAGCAGGAGGCAAAACAGCTTCAAGACGAATATGTCAGCACCGAACATCTATTCCTGGGGCTGCTTTCGGGTTCGCTGGCCGCTCTTTTCAAACGGGAGGGGATTCAGCGGGAGAAGGTGCTCTTAGCCCTGGTGGAGGTGCGTGGCTCACACCGGGTGACCGATCCCAATCCGGAGGCAAAATATCAGGCGCTGGCCCGTTACTCGCGCGACCTGACGGATCTGGCGGCGCACGGAAAACTTGATCCGGTCATCGGACGGGATGAAGAGATTCGCCGCGTCATTCAGGTGCTTTCGCGCCGCACCAAAAACAATCCGGTGCTGATTGGCGAGCCGGGTGTGGGAAAGACCGCCGTGGCGGAAGGTCTGGCGCAACGGATCGTTTCCGGCGATGTGCCGGAGGGCCTCAAGAGCAAGAAGGTGCATGCGCTGGATATGGGAGGATTGATTGCGGGTGCCAAATTCCGGGGTGAGTTTGAAGAGCGTCTCAAGGCGGTCATTAAGGAGGTGGTGGATGCCGCAGGGCAGGTCATCCTGTTTATTGACGAGCTGCACACCCTGGTGGGCGCCGGAAGCGCCGAGGGGGGACTGGATGCCTCCAACATGCTCAAGCCCGCTCTGGCGCGGGGCGAGCTGCGCACCGTCGGTGCCACCACGATCCACGAATATCGAAAGCATATCGAAAAGGACGCCGCGCTGGAGCGGCGATTCCAGCCGGTACTGGTCTCGGAGCCGACGGTGGAGCAGAGCATCTCCATCCTGCGTGGCCTGAAGGAGAAATACGAGGTGCATCATGGGGTGCGGATTCAGGATACGGCCCTGGTCTCCGCCGCCGTCCTCTCCCACCGCTATATCAGCGATCGTTTTCTGCCCGATAAGGCCATTGACCTGATTGACGAGGCGGCCTCGCGCCTGCGGATGGAAATCGATTCGATGCCGACCGAATTGGATCAAACGGAGCGGAAGATTCGCCAGTTGGAGATCGAACGGGAAGCGGTTAAAAAAGAAGAAGACGATCCCTCCAAGGAGCGCCTGCAGAAAATTGAGCGGGAATTGGCCGATTTGAAGGAAACGTCAGGGCGGCTTTCCGTGCAATGGAAGGCGGAGAAAGAGGAGATTCAAAAAATCAGATCGCTCAAAGGAGAGATTGAAGCAACGCGACAGTCGGCAGAGCAGGCGGAACGAATGGGCGACCTAGAACGGGCGGCGGAGTTGCGGTATGGAAAACAGATTCAACTGGACAAACAGTTGACCGAAGAAAATGCCCGGCTGCAACGCCTTCAGGCGACCCAGAAGATGCTCAAAGAAGAGGTGGACGAAGAAGACATCGCCAACATTGTGGCCAAATGGACGGGCATCCCCGTCTCCCGGATGATGGAAGGGGAGGTCCAAAAGCTGATCCAGATGGAGGCACGTCTGCGCCAACGGGTGGTCGGACAGGAAGAGGCGATTGGGGCCGTTTCCAACGCGATCCGAAGAGGGCGGGCGGGCATCGCCGACCCCAATCGACCGCTGGGATCGTTCATTTTTCTAGGCCCCACCGGTGTGGGCAAGACCGAAATAGCACGGGCGCTGGCCGAATTTCTCTTTGACAGCGAGCAGGCCCTGATCCGAATTGACATGTCGGAATATATGGAAAAACATGCGGTGGCCCGCCTCATCGGTGCGCCACCGGGCTATGTCGGCTATGAAGAAGGAGGACAGTTGACCGAGGCGGTGCGGCGGCGTCCCTATGCCGTTGTCTTGCTGGATGAAATCGACAAGGCGCATCCGGACCTGTTCGGTGTTCTGTTGCAGGCCCTGGATGATGGTCGGTTGACCGACGGCAAAGGCCGAACCGTCGACTTTAAGAATGTCGTCCTCATAATGACGTCCAACATCGGCAGCCAGCAGATTCAGGAAGCGGGGTTGAGTGAAGCCGCCATGCGCGGCCAGGTCTTTCATGCCTTGCGCGCCCACTTTCGTCCAGAATTTCTAAACCGCGTGGATGATATTGTGATTTTCCACCCGTTACAAAAAGAGCACTTGGAGCAAATTATTGACATTCAAGTACAACGTCTTTCGGCGCGCCTCTCTGAAAAGCGCATTACGCTGACGCTGAACCCTGATGTGCGCGCCCATCTTGCGCGCGCAGGCTATGACCCGGTGTTTGGGGCGCGGCCCCTGAAACGGGTGATTCAACGCGACATTTTAAATCCCCTCTCTGTCCTGCTGCTTTCGGGCCATTTCAAAGCGGGGGACAAGATTGAGGCCGATCTTTTGGGGGATGAGATTCGCTTCCACCCGGCGTCTGGATCGGCGCGCTCCGATCCATTATTGATTGAGGCCTAAAAATGCGGATTGACGGCAGGAATAACGACGACTTGAGACCCTTCAAAATGACGCGGAATTTTATCAAGCATGCCGCCGGTTCCGTCCTAATGGAAATGGGAGACACCCGTGTGATTTGCGCGGCCACGATTGAAGAGCGTGTTCCGTCGTTTATGAGAGATCAAAAGAAAGGATGGATTACCGCAGAATATGCCATGTTGCCCGCCTCATCCAAAGAGCGGATATCACGGGAGTCCACGCGCGGCAAGGTGGGGGGGAGGACGCACGAAATTCAGCGACTGATTGGACGGGCACTGCGCTGTGTGGTGGACATGTCTCTCTTGGGTGAGCGGACGATCTGGATCGACTGCGACGTCATTCAGGCCGATGGCGGCACGCGAACCGCCGCGATTACGGGGGCCTATGTGGCGTTGGTGGACGCCCTGCATCGGTTACAGCAGGAGAAAAAGCTGAAGGTCTGGCCGGTGCGTGACGCCCTGGCCGCCGTCAGTGTCGGCAAGGTGGGTGGCGCGCTCCTGCTGGATTTGAATTATCATGAGGACGCTGCAGCCGAAGTGGATATGAACGTGGTGATGACCGGTGCCGGGGCCTATGTCGAGGTGCAGGGGACGGCGGAACGCGCCCCATTCGACAAAAAAGATATGGAGATGTTACTTTTTCTGGCGGATCGTGGCATTCGAACGCTGATCGAAGCGCAAAAGCGCATATTGGAAGAGTCGGTGTGATTTTAATTTTAGCGACGGAAAATCAGCATAAGGGAGAAGAACTCCGATCCATTCTGCGGGAAGGGGTTCAAGCCGAAGTCCGGACGCTGGCCGATTACCCCTTCGTCAAGCTGCCGCCAGAGCAGGGCGATACCTATCGGGAAAATGCCATCGCTAAGGCGGTGGCGGTTGCAACAAAGACCGGCCAGTGGGCGATGGGGGATGACTCCGGCTTGGAGATTGATGGACTCCATGGCGCGCCGGGGTTGTATTCGGCCCGCTTTGCGGGGGAGGGGGCCCGTTATGCCGACAATCGGAAAAAGGTGTTGGACCTGCTTTGCGATTTCCCCGACGAAAAACGGACGGCGCGGTTTGTCTGCACGATTGCCGTTGCCGATCCTGAAGGTGCGGTGCGGGTGGTGGAAGGGGTCTGTGTGGGCCGCATCACACGGCACGAACGGGGCCACAGCGGTTTCGGATATGACCCGATCTTTTGGGTGGACGCCTGCGGCAAGACACTGGCCGAACTCGCTCCAGCGGAAAAGGATCGAATCAGTCATCGCGGTTGCGCGGTACGCGCGGCGATGGCGATGTTAAAAACAAGTGGTCAGTGGTCAGTGATGAGCTTTAAAGATGAGTTTCTCACTGACCACTGACCACTGACCACTTATTCGGGGTGTGGCGCAGCCTGGTAGCGCACCTGCTTTGGGAGCAGGGAGTCGCAGGTTCAAATCCTGTCACCCCGACCAACTTATCCCGCGCGACTCATCTGCGTTGAACATCTCCACGACAACGGCGTAAAATTCGATCAGGCATCGGCAAGAGACTTACTTTAGGGCCTGATGTCTGGTACCTGACTGCTGATGGCTGACCGCTGACACCTGCCGCCATGTCCCAATATATCCCAATTTTTATCTTCATCGTGCTGTCGATTGGGTTTGGCGTAGGCACCTTGGTCGTCAGCTATTTCGTCCAGTCGCGTGTCTACAATAAGGCCAAGCTCTCCCCCTACGAATGCGGCGAGGTGCCGATCTCCGACGCCCGGATGCCCTTCCCCATCCGCTATTACATCATCGCCATGCTCTTTGTCATCTTCGACATTGAAATCGCTTTTCTCTACCCGTGGGCCGTCGTCTTTGGCAAGCTCGGCCTTTACGGCTTCGTCTCCATGCTTATTTTTATCGGGCTGTTCGTTCTGGCGTTTGCCTACGCCTGGCGCAAGGGAGGTTTGGAATGGGACTGACCGGAAAATTTGAGGCAAACTTCATCACGCTGTCGCTGGACAAAGCGGTCAACTGGGCACGCAAGGGGTCGCTCTGGCCGATGACGTTCGGCCTCGCCTGCTGCGCCATTGAGATGATTGCGTCGGTGGCGTCGCGCTACGACATCGACCGCTACGGCGCGGGGGTCTTTCGCGGCTCGCCCCGGCAATCCGACCTGCTGATCGTGGCGGGCACCGTCTGCCGCCGAATGGCGCCCATCATCCGTATGGTTTACGACCAGATGCCGGAGCCAAAATATGTCATCTCGATGGGTTCCTGCGCCACGTCTGGAAACATCTACAACAGCTACCCCGTCGTGCAGGGGGTGGATCGCTTCGTGCCGGTGGACATCTACGTCCCCGGCTGCCCCCCCACGCCGGAGGCCCTCCTGGAAGGCATCCTGCGGCTCCAGGACCAGATCATGAAAAAGAAGGTCTTCACGGTATGAAAATTCTGGAATACCACTACCAAGATGTTGACCCGCAAGGGTGGAACTTTGACAACGTCAAATTTGGAAAAGTGAACCTCTTTGTGGGTGATACGGCAACGGGCAAGAGTCGCCTGCTGAATGTCATTTTTGATACATGCATGGTTGCAGTGAGTAAGGATATTTTTCTTACAGGTTCCTGGCTGATGAAGTTCAAGCATAACGAGACGGTGTACGAATGGGATTTTCGGGCGGAAAACCCGGACGGAGATCGCCAGTCTGGTCTGATTACGAAGGACTGTTTGTGGAAATACGAAGGATCGGAGCGGATTTCGCTGGTGAAACGTGATGCTTCCACATTTACCTTCATGAAAACTTTAATACCGAAACTTTCGCCACGTGAGACCAGTAGTTCACTCCTACGGGAAGAAGAGGTCATACGCCCCATCTATCAGGCGTTTTCAATGGTGAGAAGAAGGCTCTTCGCCCAGGATGCCTTAAGCGCTGCGGCAGGACTACAGACACTCTCCCCTGATCTTGTTGTGATGATGGAGAAGAAGCGAGATTCCACAGTGCTGGCGGGTCTTGAGGTGAATGTCAGTCTTAATTTATACCTACTGCAAAAATACCGTGAAGACGTGTACCGGAAGATTGTTGCGTCTTACAAGGGCGTTTTCCCGTTTATTGAAGAGGCCAAGATTGGTGATGGGGCTGGTCTCCTGCAGGATCTCTCTGGCGGTTTCACTCCCGTCTTCATGATCAAAGAGCGCGGTGCCAATCACTGGGTGCCCGTCACCGAATTTTCATCCGGTATGCAAAAGGTACTCCTGATCCTCACCGACCTCTTCATCCTGCCGGAGGGGAGTGTCTATCTCATCGACGAATATGAAAATTCGCTTGGCGTCAACGCCATCGACTTCCTCCCGCAGTTTATCCTGGACCTTGAGAAAGACATCCAATTTTTCATCACCAGTCACCATCCTTACATTATCAACGAGATTCCGCTTGCAAACTGGTATGTGTTTCATCGGGAAGGGATGAAGGTATCGATCCAACATGGCGACCAATTGAACCGGTTTGGGAAGTCTAAACAAAGGGCGTTCACCCAACTGATCAACGACCCCTTCTATAAACAGGGCGTTGCGTGAATGTCTATGTGGTCACGGAGGGCAAAGTCGAATCGGTTGTATACCGATGTTGGGTGCCATTCGTGAATTCGTGTTTACGCCCCGTTGATGACATCACTGCGGTAAACAACAACCAGTTCTACATTGTAGAGGGCCCGGGTTATCCGGGTTATCCGGGTTATTTCGACACCATCGAACGGGCCATTTTAGACGTCAACCAGTTCGAAAAATTTGATCGGCTGGTGATCTCCGTGGACTCCGAAGAGATGACCCGTCAGGAGAAGCATGATGAGATCAAGGACTTTGTTGCAGAGAAGAGATGTCGGGTTGAAATCAAGATTGTGGTGCAACATTTCTGCTTTGAAACCTGGGCGCTTGGCAACCGCAAGATCATCCGACAGCATCCTGAATCCGGCAAGTTGAAGGGGTACATGGAGCTGTTCGATGTGACGAAGCATGACCCGGAGTTACTGCCACGGCTACCAGACAAGGAGTGGAACAGGGCGCAGTTTGCCGAGCAATATCTTCGACATGCCATCAACGATCGGAACCCCCGGCTCACTTATACGAAGCGCAATCCGAAGGCATTGCTTAGCGAGAAGTATTTCGATCAGGTGAAGAATCGGCAGACGCAAACGACGCACATCGCAAGTTTCGCCGATTTCATGCGCGCGTTCCAAACATAATATAAGGGCGTTTTCACATGAAAATCCCAAAGGGGATGGAAACGGGTGACGACCATCCGATCGCCCAGGCGATTCGGGAGCGGTTCCCGACCGACTACATCGGGTCTACCCTCTTTCGCGGGGATCTTTCCGTTCATCTCAAAAAGGCGGGCCTGCACGCGGTTTGTCGGTTTCTCAAGGACGATCCAGATATGGATTTCGATTATCCCATCCACATCGCGTCGGTGGACGACCCCGCGCAGGCCGAGCGGTTTGAGGTGATTTACGAATTTTTCTCCATCCGCAAAAAGCAACAGGTGCGCCTGAAGGCGCGTGTGCGCGTGGACGACTGCGCGATTGACTCGGTCGTCGATATTTGGAAGGGGGCCGACTTTCTGGAACGCGAGGTCTTCGACATGATGGGCATCCGATTTATCGGCCACCCCAATCTCAAACGCATTCTCCTGCCGGACGAGTATGACGAGGGCTATCCCCTCCGCAAGGACTTTCCGGTCGAAGGCCGTGGCTGGCGCGACACCTTCGATTTTTTGGAGAAGTAAGGGGTTTGCGCGGAGCGCGCGGCAAGTGAAATACGATCTGCTTTGTACGACCTTTGAGTATTTCTGAGATAATTTTGTATCTGCGATCCCGCCGAAGTCCACGATGTACTGCCAGTCGGTTCTTGATTTGCGAGAACATTCCGTCGAGCGTGTTGGTCGTGTTTGGAATCTTGAGTTCAGGATACCGCTGATCGGTAAAGAGTCGAGACGCCGAAAATGTCTTCGTGCATGCGTTGCACCGGTATCGTTGCGTACCTTGTTGCCGCCCGAACTTCTTTGTGTTGAGTGACTGAGAATGGGTCTTCTGATGGCAAAAATAAATCTGTTTTAAACGAAAATGGAACATTCCGACATATTCAAAAACAGAATGGCTGTGCTTATAACTAAGCACAAAAAGGATAAGGTCATTTTTCCTGTTCTTGCTCAAACAGGAATGAGATTGAAACTGCTTGACACCATAGACACAGATACATTCGGAACATTTACCCGTGATATTGACCGCAAAGGAACGCAATTAGAAGCAGCCCGCTATAAAGCCCTGAAAGCGATTGAAGAAACAGGAGAATCAATCGCAATTGCAAGCGAAGGCAGTTTTGGCGCACACCCTACTATTTTTTTTGTCCCGGCAAATGTTGAACTGGTATTGTTAATAGACACTATCAATAACATAGAAATTTTAGGTTGGGAAATTTCTACTGATAGCAACCACAGCCACGCAGAGGCATCCTCAATAAAAGAAGCCATAAAGTTTGCCAAACAATGTGGCTTCCCTTCACACGGGATAGTCGTAAGACCTAATACGGGAGGTGACAATAGCGATATTTTATTTAAAGGCATCACATCCGAAAAAACACTCAGAGAAGCCGTAAATAAAAGCATCACAGCTTCACAAGATGGAAAAGCGTTAATAGAATCCGATATGCGAGCGCTATATAATCCTACAAGAATGAAAGTGATTGAAAAAGCCGCAGCTAATCTTCTCAACAAAATAAAAAGTTTATGTCCTGAATGTGGTTGGCCCGGATTTGAAATTACAGAATGGATAAATGGCTTGCCTTGCGAAAACTGTTTTTTCCCAACAAAGGGAATAGCAAAACATATTTACCAGTGTAAAAAATGCAATCATAAAAAAGAAATTGAATATCCTGATAATCAAAAATATTGTGAAGCAAGATTTTGTGATTTTTGTAATCCGTGAAACGAATGACCTACATAAGTAAAGATATTGAAACCGCAGCAGCCCTGCTCGAAAACGAGCAAGTCATCGCTATTCCAACCGAAACCGTTTATGGATTGGCAGGCAACGCACTTAAACCTTCCGTTGTAAATAAAATTTATGAAATAAAAAAACGCCCGCTCACCCATCCGCTCATTATACACCTGTCCGATACAACACAGTTAAATAAATATGTAAAAAATATTCCGGCAATAGCAGAAAAACTTGCGGAACATTTTTGGCCCGGACCATTAACATTACTACTTCCCAAAAACGATATCATTCCCGATATTGTAACTTCGGGTTTACCCAATGTAGCGGTTCGTATTCCAAGCCATCCCACAGCCATACAGTTATTACGTAAACTCTCTTTTCCACTTGCAGCTCCAAGTGCAAATCCATTTGGTTATATAAGCCCAACATCGGCAGAAGATGTTAAAAGAATGTTGTTCGGAAAAATAGATTATGTACTGGACGGAGGACTGTGTGCAAAAGGCATTGAATCAACGATTGTTGGGTTTGATGGTGATGTGCCAATAATTTATCGGCTTGGTGCAATAAGCCCTGAAGAAATAAAAAAGATAGCAGGTAAAGTTGAAATGCACAGTAAGCATACTGCAAAACCAATCAGTTCAGGAATGCTTCCATCCCATTACGCACCTAACACATCACTTTATTTAACGAACAATATAGAGTTATTGCTAAAAATATTCCCACGAACAGGCACAGGAATTCTTGCATTTCAGAATCTGTCCCCTTTAATTTCCGAAAAAAATCAGGAGGTATTATCTGCAAGTGGTAATCTTGATGAAGCAGCCCACAACCTTTATAAAGCATTGCATCAGCTCGATCGTTTAAAATTGGATAGAATCATTGCAGAACGTGTTCCGGATGTTGGTATTGGAATAGCGATTAACGATAGACTGGAAAGATCTGCAAATAAAAATTAACATGAAAATTCAATACTGTTCAGATTTGCATTTAGAATTTTTTGCATCAATTGACGCACCAAAACAGCAGAATCAGCAACTATTTTCTTTCTTTAACTCAAGAATTCCGTCATTTGTTGAAGTAGAACAGTCGGACAGGTTGCTGGCTGGCGCGACACCTTCGCGTTTCTGGAGAAGTAATTGACCTTTTGACTATTTGTGCAATGAGAAAACCAGTTTCAAGAAACGGTTGTTAGAGTCTCGAATGGCAATCACCAATTTCAATACATCAAATCAAACCTTTCGGAAGTTGATGGGCAACGGTCTTGTGTATAACGTGCCGATGTTCCAGAGAGATTATTCCTGGACCGACCAGGAGTGGGACGATTTGTGGCAGGACATTGTCGCCATGCTGGAGCCTGGCGGTGAGCAGGGCCATTACATGGGCTACCTTGTCCTGCAATCCAACGACGAGCGCAACTATGACATCATAGACGGCCAGCAGCGCATGACCACCTTGAGTCTGCTTATACTCGCCCTACTTCACAATCTGCGCCGGCTCGTGGCGTTGAAGATCGACCCGGACGACAACAAGCGTCGTGAGGAGGAGTTACGCAAAACCTATATCGGCTACCTTGATCCTGTCACGCTTATTCCTAAATCGAAGTTAAAGTTAAATCGCCACAATGACCCCTTCTACCAAACCTACCTTGTGCCACTTGAACCGCTTCCGAAACGCAACCTGAAGGCATCGGAGCACCTTCTCCGCAAAGGCTTCGAATGGTTTCAAGAGCGGGTGCGTAGTCGTTTTGGTGAAGCTAGAAGCGGTCAAGAACTCGCTAGGTTTGTTGACTCTGTTGCCGACCGGCTGTTTTTCACGGTCATCTCGGTGGCCGATGAACTGAACGCCTTCAAGGTGTTTGAGACCTTAAACGCCAGAGGAGTCCGCCTTTCCTCGACCGATCTGCTCAAGAACTTCCTGTTTTCCGTGGTCCACGGAGAAGGTGGCCATGAACACGAAATCCGTACCCTGGAAGAACGTTGGGAGGCTGTAGTCGGCAAACTGGGTAGCGAAAGCGTGCCGGATTTTCTTCGTGTCTTCTGGAACAGTCAAAATCCTCTTACGCGCCATTCCGATTTGTTCAAGACCATTCGCACAAGCATCAAAAACAAGGCGGATGTTTTTTCCTTGTTGCGCGACATGGACAGGGACGCCGACATTTATACGGCATTGGGTGACGCCAGCGACTCCATATGGAACTCAGATCAGCGCAAACATATCGCCGAGCTGGTGATGTTCAATATCCGGCAGCCGCAGGCCTTGTTGCTTGCCGCACGCCGTGCCCTGAGCGACGCGGAGTTTACGCGGGTTTTGAGGGCCTGTTCCATCGTCTCCTTTCGGTATAACGTTATTGGCAATCTGGCCACGAGCGAACAAGAGCGTGTCTATAGTAACGCCATCGTAGAAAAGATTACAGGGCAACCCCTAACAGGTGCGGCCGACATCATCCGTGCCCTGCGCCCGGTCTATCCGACGGATGAACAGTTTCGTAGTGCTTTCTCGGAAAAGCAGATTCGCACCACATCGGCCCGCAATCGCCGGGTCATGCGATATATTTTGTTTGAAATTGAGTGCCATGTTGCAAACCAAGCATTTGATTATGCCAGTGATAAATACACGATTGAGCATGTTTTGCCGGAACACCCCAATGAAAGCTGGATCACTTTCACCGACGAGCAGACAGATCGATGTGTCTATCGCATCGGGAATATGACCCCCCTGGAGGCGACGGCCAATCGCGATATCGGAGACAAACCCTACGAAGAAAAAAGAAAGGCTTTTGAAATAAGCGGGTTTGAAATTACAAAACGAGTGGCCAGCGAGCAATTGGAATGGACACCGGAGCGCATCGCCTCACGTCAGCAATGGCTTGCGAGCCAGGCGACCGCCATCTGGAGGCTCTCGGAACTTTCATGATTTAGCATGCCAAATGGAGTCCTATATTCAGACCCTGTTTAGTCACCCTTGCAAAATTTCCGATCAATTCGCACGTCGCCGAGACTTACTCCCATCTAACCGGGGATCGTCGTCTACCGCATCCGACACCGCAGAGGTGTACCGATAAAAAAAGGAGACAAGCATGAGACTTCATGTGGTTATTGAACAAGACGAGACGGGCTACTTTGTAGCAGAAGTACCTGCTTTACCCGGATGCCTCTCTCAAGGGGAAACATACGTAGAGGCATTGGACAATATCAAAGAAGCAATTGATGGATGGATGGAGGTAATGGAATCTAAACATCCCTTTAAACCAACTGAGGCAGTTGAGGTTTTGGTTTAAGTGTCCAGCTCAATCAAGTGCTGTTCGGGAGCTGATGTGGTGCGGAAGTTTATCCGGGCAGGATGGGTGGTCATGCGTCAGAAAGGTTCTCACGTGATGATGACAAAACCAGACTATCAGTACACGTTATCAATACCTCAACATCGAGAACTTGGGATCGGCATTTTAAAGAAACTCCTGCACCAAGCAGACATTATGCCAGAGGAATTTAATGCTTTGTAAAAACTACGGGTTGCGAGTGGTGTGGAGGGAAAAAGTCGCGCCCCCTTCCAGTAAAAGCAATAATAATTTGACCCCGTTAAAGAAACGATCGTTAACCTATGATCAGAGAATTGTGGCGCAACCTGTTTGGTTCGTTGCTTTTTGAGCTCATCGTCGTATTTGTCGGAATGCTTGTCCGCGATGACAAGCGAAAGATGTTATTCGTTTTAACCAAAATCCATGACTGAAACAAAACTTCCGCTTCTTAAAACCGAAGAGCTGCTGCTGAATATGGGGCCGCAGCATCCGGCGACGCACGGTGTGCTCAAGGTTGTGCTCACGCTGGAGGGGGAGAAGATCGTCCGGGCCGAGCCGGTGCTGGGCTATTTACACCGGGGTGTTGAAAAACTGGCCGAGACGATTACCTATCATCAGTTCATCCCCCACACCGACCGGCTGGATTACGTCTGCGCCATGTACAACAATTTTGCCTACGTGCGGGCGGTCGAAAAACTGCTCAACATCACCGTGCCAGATCGGGCGGAGTATCTGCGCACGATTATAGCCGAGGTGCAGCGGATCATTGGCCACCTGTTCTGGCTGGGCACGCAGGCGCTGGACATCGGTGCCATGACCGTCTTTTTCTTCACCTTCCGCGAGCGCGAGGTGCTGCTGGATGTTTTTGACGACCTGTGCGGGGCACGGCTCACCACCAGTTGGTATCGAATCGGTGGGGTCGAGCGCGACCTTACGCCCAAGATCATCGACGATCTGCGCAAATTCATCGCCGACTTCCCGTCCAAGATTAACGAGTACGACACGCTGCTGGCCACCAACCGCATCTGGCTGGCTCGGACTAAAAACATCGCGGTGATCTCCGCAGAAGATGCCGTGAGCTTTGGCCTCTCCGGGCCGACACTGCGCGGCTCTGGCGTGGATTACGACCTGCGCAAGATCAGCCCTTACGGCGCCTACGGGAAGGTGGAATGGTCGGTGCCGTTGGGGAAAAACGGCGACACCTACGACCGTTACTGGATTCGGATGCAGGAGTTGCACGAGTCGAGCAAGATCATTCGGCAATGCCTGGATCAACTTCCGGAGGGGCCGTATCAGGCCTATATCCCAAGCGTGGTCTTGCCGCAGAAGGAGCGGGTCTTCACCGACATGGAGAGCATGATCTACCAGTTCAAACTCTTCACCACCGGCTTTAACGCCCCGCCTGGCGACATCTATTGCGGCACGGAGGCCCACAAAGGGGAGTTGGGTTTCTACATCGTCAGCCGGGGCGAGGGAAAACCCTATCGGCTGAAAATTCGGGCGCCGTCGTTCATCCACATGGGGGCCTTCGACCAGATGGCCAGGGGTTACATGATCGCCGACGTCATCACGATCTTCGGCACCTACGACATCGTGATGGGCGAGTGCGACCGGTGAGCGATGGAGAACCAGGCCGAAGGACGGCTGCGCCATCCCAAACCCGGCGGGGCGATTGAGGCGGCGTATTGGAGGCCCTGCGTGAGGCGATTCAGATGTAGCGCATGTCTCATCGCCACCGGGTTTGGCGTGGGTTATGTTCCGGTTTTGCCCGGGACAGTGGGCAGTGGTGTGGGCCTGCTGCTCTTCCTGCTGTTGCGCGATCTCCCGGGACTCTTTTTGATCTTTTTTGTGGTCGTGTTTTTTATGATCGGTTTCTGGGCATCGGAACGGTGCGAAGGGGATCTAAATCAGCGAGACCCATCTTGTATTGTTGTGGATGAAATTCATGCCATGCTCTGGCTGCTCCTCTGCCTTCCCCCTTCCGTCACATCCGCAGCGGTTTCTGTGGCCTGGCGGTGGTGGGTTGCCGCCTTCTGCTTATTCCGCATCTTTGACATTGCCAAGCCCCCGCCGATCCGACAGATGGAACATCTGCCGGGCGGGTGGGGGATCATGATCGATGATGGGGTGGCCGCAGCCTACGCCTTGGCGATTCTCTGGGGTGTGTATCTGTTCCCACCCGCCTGGGGTGGCGCGGCGATCTGGGTATGAAATGAAGCGTGATGCGAACAAGCGGCAGACGCTGAAAACATTAACTGCCGTGCGGTTCACCCTGCGACGGCAGGGGAAAAAAGTGGTCTTTACAAACGGCTGTTTTGATCTGCTGCATGTGGGCCATGTCCGCTATCTTTCGGCTGCGCGTGCATTGGGCGACGCCCTGATTGTGGCGGTCAACTCCGATGCCTCGGTGCGCCGACTGAAGGGGGATGCACGGCCCATTGTGTCCCAGAAAAATCGAATGGAAGTCTTGGCTGCCCTCACGTCGGTGGATTATTTGATCCTGTTGAGTGCGGACACCCCCCAGCACCTGATCGAAGTACTGCGACCCGATGTCCTGGTGAAGGGGGCCGATTGGGGGCGGGATGCGATTGTCGGAAAAGAGATCGTTGAGTCTTCGGGGGGGCGTGTGGCGCGTATCCGGATGGTCCCCGGTGCATCCACCACCGACCTGATTGCCCGCATCCTGCAATGCCATGCACCAACAGGGCCTGGATTACGCAAGGTGCCCCCTTCCGTCCCCCCATGAAATTCACAGACACGCCCGCCTACTCACAGGTTTCTGAAGCCCTCGAACGCTCCGAAAAGAAGATTAAAATTAACGGACTCTGGGGTGCTGCGGAGCGCTTTTTCCTCTCTCAAATGGCATTGCAGGGACGCACCTTCTGTCTGGTGGCGGCTTCTGAAATTCAGGCGGAATCCGTTTATCAGGAACTTTGTTTTTTCTTCAGGCTCCACGGTGTTCAGAAGGAAGTCCTTTTTTTCCCCCCTTGGGACATCCTGCCGTATGAACCTTCTGTGCCCCGACCGGATTTAATTGCCCGCAGACTGGCCACCCTCTATCAACTGGCGCAGGAACCGCGCGTTTGCGTGGTCACCTCCATCGAGGCCGTCCTGCAAAAAGTGTGTACCCCCGCCTTCCTAATGGAACAATCAACCCTGTTGGCCGTGGGGGCCTCTTTCGACAAAGAGACCTTGATGGTGAGGCTTTCCAACTGCGGCTATGAAATTACCGGCAATGTAACGCAATGTGGACAAGCGGCTACCCGAGGCGGAATTGTAGACTTTTATTCTCCCGCATCGGTGCTGCCCGTGCGCGTGGAATTTTTGGGCGATACGATTGAGTCGCTACGCACCTTTGACCCCGAATCGCAAAAATCGGTCGCGCAGCTCTCCTCTGCCGAAATCATTCCCGGATGGGAAGTGTTGTCCGATCCCCGTTTTTATGCTGCGGCCTTTTTGGACTATCTCCCGCCTGAAACCCTGCTGGTGCTGGATGAACCCGATGCCGTGATGCAAAAAGGGAAGCGTTTCCTGGAGCGGGTGGAAGAGGGGGCACTCTTTGCCGTGCGCCACCCTCTTACGGAGGGCGGTATGCTTCGCACAGCAGCCGTGGAGGGGGGGGCACTTCTTACCGTACGCCACAGTCAATCACGTTCCGACTTCCCTCGCGCCGACGCGCTGTATCTGCCCCTTTCGCATTTGGGTGATGCAGGGACAGATCGAACCACGATCGATCTGGAATGTCTCTCCCTCGGCTCTTCCCTGGGGGCAAAACGGGTGACGTTCGACTCCTGCTCAATCTCTGCCCTGGGCCTTTGCCGTCCCGGATGTTCAATTTCTGAGGTGGCGGGGCAGATGGACATCTTGCGGCGGGATCACCAGATTACGGTGGTCGTCCGAAATGAGACGCAACTCGCCCGATTTGGACGCATTTTTGCGGATTATAATCTCCCCTGGATGTCGGATCCGCTCGAATCCGTGACCTTCCCCGCGCCGCTTTTCCTGCAAGTCGGCACCCTGTCGGAAGGCTTTGCGTTCCCTTCGATCCAGACCCTTTTCTTAAACGAGGCGGCCCTGACCGGAAAGGGGAGTGGCACCTCGCGTGGCTTCGGATCGACCAGAAAATCCCGCTTTGAAGGGGGGATGCCGATCTCTTTCCAGGAGATTGCCCCTTCTGACTACGTTGTTCATCTCCAGCATGGCATTGGAAGGTATCTGGGTCTCAAACAGGTTCCAATCCGCCGGAACGAGATGCAGCGGGGTGTTTGCGCCGATTTTTTTGTCATTGAATATGCGGGAGGTGACAAGGTGTATGTCCCGCTGGAGGCCCTGCATCTGGTGCAACGCTATGTGGGGCCGGATGAACACCGTCCGGAGCTGGACCGTCTGGGCGGAACCCGCTGGGCGCGCACCAAATCGCGTGTCTCCAGCGCGATTCGGGAGATGATGGAGCCGCTTCTGAAATTGTATGCCGAACGAGAAGTCGTAACGGGGCATGCGTTTATGATTCCGACTTCGTTGGCCGAATCGTTTGCCGCCGCATTTGAATATGAGGAGACACCGGATCAACGCCGTTCCATCGAAGAGGTGCTTGCCGACATGGAACAGTCCCGACCGATGGATCGACTGGTCTGCGGTGATGTCGGCTTTGGAAAGACGGAGGTGGCCATGCGTGCGGCGTTTCATGCCGTCATGGATCACAAGCAGGTTGCCCTGCTGGCCCCCACGACGCTCCTGGCGCAGCAGCACTATCACACCTTTGTCCGACGGTTTGCCCCCTTTCCGGTGCGCGTGGAGGTGCTCAGTCGATTTCGCTCCCCGCGTGAACAAAAGCAGAGTTTGGCCGATTTGAAATCGGGGCAGGTGGATATTCTGATCGGCACGCACCGCCTGCTCCAGAAAGATGTCCAATTTCATGATTTGGGCCTAGTGGTGGTGGATGAAGAGCACCGTTTTGGGGTCCGGCATAAAGAATGGCTTAAAGAAATCCGAAAGCAGGTGGATGTCCTGACCCTGACGGCCACCCCGATTCCCAGAACACTTCAGATGGCCCTCACCCACACACGGGATTTGTCGGTCATCGAAACCGCGCCACAGGATCGCCTGGCGATTCAGACCATCATGTCCCCGTTCGATCCGGCCATCATCCGAGAAGCCATTTTTCGGGAACTGGTTCGGGGGGGGCAGGTTTTTTTTGTCCACAACCGGGTGCAGAACATTGAGCAGATCGGCGCTTATCTGGCCGAACTGGTGCCGGAGGCCCGGATCGGGATCGCACATGGCCAGATGCGAGAACAGATGCTCGAAGCGGTCATCTCCAAGTTTATAGAGAAGGAATATACGCTGTTGCTGACCACCACGATCATTGAGTCGGGCATTGATATTCCCACCGCCAATACGATCCTGATTAATAATGCCGATCAGTTCGGGTTGGCCGAATTGTATCAGTTGCGGGGACGGGTGGGGCGCGCCGCCGAGCAGGGGTATGCCTATCTGCTGGTACGTGAAGACCGGATTCTCACCGAAGAGGCGCAGATGCGGCTTCGCGCCATTCAGGAGTTCTCGGCGCTGGGCTCCGGATTTAAAGTGGCCGCGCGCGACTTGGAGATTCGGGGCGCGGGGAATCTCTTGGGGGGGGAGCAATCCGGACAAGTTGCCGCAGTCGGCTTTGAGATGTATGTCAAAATGATTGAGGAGATGGTCAAGGAACTCAAGGGAAAGAACGTTCCCGTCGAGATTGATCCGGTGCTCCAGATGCAGGCGGCGGCCTACATCCCCGACACCTATGTTCCCGACGCCAGCCAGAGACTTTCGCTTTACAAACGGTTTTCTGGCTGCCAGACGGCTTTGGAGGTCGAGGCCCTTTTATCGGAAATGGACGACCGCTTCGGCGCTTATCCGGAGGCGGTGTGGCATCTGGCAGAAATCCTCCGATTCAAGCAGATGGCGAAGGCCGCACGTGTTCTTAAAATTGTGGAGAAAGACGATGCCCTGCTGTTTGTCCTAGACCCCTCCTGCGCCATCACGGATGCGCGTCTGCGCACCCTCATGAAACAGTTCAAAGTCCGCTTCACCGCCGAGTTTTCCTTCGAGATCGACCTGCGGGACCATCATTGGGAGACGGTCAGTGAAGCGACTCGCCGCTGCCTGGAATTTATAATGGGTTAAAACCACCGATGCTGGCAGGTGTGCGAAGCCTATCGCCGTGCGGCAGCACTACCGTGCGGCAGCACCGCCGTGCGCAGGACCAGCACCCGCTATACTTAAAACATGACATACCGCCTTCTATTCTCATTGTTCGCAGGGTTGATCGGGGTGGCCGCCGCTTCCGCCAATCCCACTTACGATATTTCAATCGTGTATCGGGATGATGTCCATCGCCTTGAGGGCGCCGAGACGATCACCTTCACCAACGACAGCCGAAACCCCCTTTCGGAGGTCTACCTCTTCCTCTATCCCAACATTTACCGTTCACAGTCGCCGGCCCTCAGCCCCTCGGTCCTGCGGCGGGCCTATCCGGTCGGATTTAATCCTGGCGGCACGGAGGTGACATCGGTTGTGGACGCGGAAGGTGCCCTGTCTTATGAGATCGACCCAAAAAATAATGTATTACTTAAAGTTTTACCCCGAACGCCGATCCCAGCCGGTGCAGCGTTTGCATTCCAGGTGCAGTTTGCAACAACGATTCCAGAGAAGTTCGGCGTCTTTGGGTACTACCGCGATCAGGTGACCCTCCAGGACGGATGGCATCCCTATCTGCCCGCCTTCGTGGACGGGAAGTGGGCGGTGCAACTTCCGCCCAGCAAGAGTCGATTTCGCGTTCGTCTCCAGGTGGACGACGGATTTCGGCTGATGGCTTCCTCCCCCTTTCGACCGGAGGTTCTTCCTGCGGAGGGCGGTGCGCTTCGCGTAGCCACCGATGTCGGTGGTTCGAACCCGAAGCAAAGCGTCCACAACACCTTTTTGGCGGAAGCCGATAACCTCCGATTTTTTTCCCTTTCGATGGGGAAACGACTCATTTCAAAAGAGACCCAAGTGGAGGGCGTTTCCCTGGTATTCCACGCCAGGGAGGGGGATCAGAGCAGCGCCGACCGGGTCATGCGGGCGGCAGAAGAGGCCGTCTCTTTTTTCGGGGCCCATGCGGCGCCACGCTCACCCATTGCAGGGGTCGCGCCCCTCCGGCTCCAACTGGCCACGTCGTACCTTTATCAGGATCTGATTGGCATCGGGGAGAAACTGCTTTATGTAAACACGGGGGCCTTTAGGGTTTCTCCGTTTTTGCGGCGATTCCACGAAGCGCGGATTGCGCGGGGGGTCTTCCTTCTTTTGTGGCAGGAGGTGCTGCCAAAGGAAGAGTTGTGGGTGCTGGAAGGGTTTGCCGATCTGACCACGGAGGCGTTTATTCGACATAAACATCAAGGTCCGTCCGACCTTGAGCGATGGCTAAAACCGGTGGCGTTTATTCCCTTTGTGGACGAACTCCTTTATTCTAGGACACTGCCGTCTCGCCATGTTTATTTCAAAGAGGCGGCGGCGCCCGTTATTAACGAAGATATCCTGTTCTTTAACCAGATGCGACCGGGTGGAACCACGATCTTTTCAAAATTGAAAAGCCTGCTGGGGCGGCAGATGGTTGAACAGGCGGTCTCCATTTATCGGGAACGTCTTACCGCGCATCCCTCGTTCCGAAAGATTCTTTTTGAGGTTTCCGGACGCGATCTCACCTGGTTTTTTGAGCAGTGGTTGACCCACAATCCGGCGCTGGACTTCGGCATCGAAAAGATTGAGGAACGGAAAGTGGAAGAAGGGTATGAGACGACCCTCCTGATCCACAAACAGGGGGAGGGGACCGAGCCTCTGGAAATCCAGTTTGAAGAAAAAAGTGGCGCTTTGACCACACAGGTCTGGGAGGGGAAAGGGGGGCAGGGTGGACAGAATGCGCAACATGAGGCGGTGGTGGTGACGCCGTCTCCTGTCCGGGTGGTGGAATTGGACCCGCATCGGGAGTCGAGCGATCCCAACCGGTCGAATAACCGACAACCCAAACGCTGGAAATTTTTGCTGAATCGGTTTGGCTTAAGCGACTACAATTTGAATACCAAAGTGCTGGGCTATAAGGTGGGCTTCCTGTTTGAGCCTGTTTACGACAAGACACACGGCATTCGCATCAATTTTGACCATGCGGAAGAAGGGGACACGGCGGGTATTTCATACAGCCGTCTTCTTAAGAATAATCATGCTATTTCCACCGGCCTTTTCTATCAGTGGCCGCAAACATCTGCAAATAAACCGCCGGAAGAAAAGGTGGGGGTATTGCGCCTGGGTTATGCCATGAGCTACCCCAATATCCCCCTGATCTCCGGCGCCATCCGGAAACTCACGGATCAGCACCCCTCTCTGGGCCTTGCATTGGAGTATGAACAGGGCTTTACGCAGGACAATACGGATCGCCTCTTCACCCTGAGGCTGGATTGGCGCAGACGGATATCTTTCTCCAACTATCACGGGATCGCGCTCCGTTTTTTTGCCGGCGAGTCCTTTGGACAGCTCTTTCCGAACAGCCGGTTTTTTCTGGGGGGAGACGATGGGATGCGCGGCCTTACGCCGTTGGCGCTTGAAGGGGACAACATGGGGCTTTTTTCGACGGAATACCGGTTTCCCCTCTTTTACGAAACCGATTTTAACCTGCTGGGGCTATTTCTGACGCACACCCTTCAGGGCGCCCTCTTTGCCGACGCCGGTCAGGTGACCGACTCGCGCAACATCTTCCAGTTCAGCGATTACCAATATGATGTCGGTGTGGGCCTTCGCTGGTATGTGGATTTATTCGGGGTCTACCCAACCATCATCCGTTTTGACGCAGCTTGGCCCATCCATTCTCACTTGGAAGACGAATCGGGTGTCCACTATTACCTCTCTGGTGGCCAGCCATTTTGAAGCACGCCTTCACAAGACCGGACCGTTTACGTGTTCTCTACAAGCCCGTTATGCGTCCACATCACCCCAGCGGAGAATTCCCCAAGGTGGATACTTGCGAATGAGCAAAGCAGATATTGCCCTTGGCCTGTGGAGCTTTCACCACGGTTATACGGCAACAAGGTGCGTTTCTGAATCCCATGAGAATCATCAATGACTGAACAAGAAATCGAACAAGCCCTCATCGAAAAACTGGGCGATCTTAAATACAGCTACCGCCCGGATATCCGCGACCGTGCCGCGCTGGAGCAGAACTTCCGCGAGAAGTTCGAGGCGCTCAATCGGGTGCATCTGACAGAGACCGAGTTTGTCCGGCTGCTGGAGCAGATTGTCACTCCCGACGTCTTCGCCGCCGCCCGCCACCTGCGCGAACGCAACAGCTTCGAGCGCGACGACGGCACGCCACTCTACTACACCCTGGTCAACATCAAGGAGTGGTGCAAGAACAGCTTCGAGGTGGTCAACCAGTTGCGCATCAACACCGACAACAGCCACCACCGTTATGATGTGATCCTGCTCATCAACGGCGTGCCGGTGGTGCAGATCGAGCTGAAAACCCTCGCCATCAGTCCGCGCCGGGCCATGCAGCAGATCGTCGATTACAAGAATGACCCCGGCAACGGCTACAGCAAGACCCTGCTCTGCTTCCTGCAACT
>CAZQIT010000015.1:0-14552 GCA_964592995.1 uncultured Nitrospirota bacterium
GAGGAAATCCGTTGACCTTACAATATCTGCTGGATCGCATCACGTTTAAGGAAATCCTCAAAGGGCTGAAACTCACCTTTGGGCACATGTTTGTCAAAGAGGTGACGCTTCAATATCCCTACGAGAAGTTGGCCATCCCCGACACGCATCGCGGGGCGCTCTGTCTGCTGAAATACGAAGATGGGGAGGAGCGTTGCGTGGGGTGCGATCTGTGCGAGGCGGCCTGTCCGTCGCACTGCATCAAGGTGGTCAGCGGGGAGGAACAGGATGGCGGGGTGGTCAAACGCTTCGCCACCGCGTTTGACATCGACATCACCAAGTGCGTCTTCTGCGGCTTTTGCGTGGAGGCCTGCCCCGTCAACGCCCTGGGGATGACCAAGATGTATGCCTACTCCAGCGCCAACAAACGGACGCTGATCTTCGACAAGCCCAAGCTCTACGACATCGGCGAGAAGCACTATGCCGATGCCAAGGCCTACCTCGTGGCCCACAACCAAGAGAAGGCCGACGAGGCTGCCCGCGCCTATCGCTACCGCTTCCCCCCGCATTTTAATGCAGCGGCCCCAACACGCGCCAAAGAAGGTGCGGGAACAGCGGCAGTTGTGACGGCTGCGGAATAGTTCCCGGAGATGACGGGCCGGAAAGTGACTCAGAAACGGCTCAAGCTCCGATCTCTGTTTTTGGGCCGTAACACGCATTTGACACCCTCACAGCCGGTATTATAGGATCAACCCCTTTTGGCACTTGGGAATGTTTGCGATGATGATTGAAAAAGAAAAAGACCTAAAATCCATCCTGAAGAAAATCCGCTTTACCGACGACGCCCAGGTGATGAAGCAGATTGTGGACCACTCGCTTCAGGTGAAGATGCGGATGGGCCGCATCCGCCGAAAACTGGTGGTTATGAGCGGCAAGGGGGGGGTTGGCAAGAGCATGACCACGGCCAACTTCTCGCTGGCCCTGGCCCGGGCAGGTCATCGTGTTGGCGTTTTGGATGTTGATTTAAACGGCCCCTGCATCCCCAAAATGCTGGGGGTGGCCGATGGCGCGTTTGAGTTTGTCGCCGAGGGCGCCCTGCCGCCGATCGGGCCTTACGGGATGAAGATCGCCTCCATGGCTTTCTTTTTGCGCCCCGACGCCCCGTTGCAGTGGAAGGGGCCGATGGAGTTGTCTCCGGTCTGGCTGGGTTTGCAGGAGATGAGCGTTATCCGGGAGTTTCTGGCCGATATTGTCTGGGGCGAATTGGACTATCTGGTGGTCGATCTGCCACCGGGGGCCGCCGCCGACAAGCCGCCCGTTATCGCCGGATATATTCCCGAACTCGACGGCGGCATCGTTGTAACCACGCCGTCGGAGGTGGCAAAACTGGTGGTTAAAAAGTCGATTGTCTATGCCCGTGATGTCGGCATCCGGCTCTTGGGCCTGGTCGAGAACATGAGCGGCGTCCTCTGCGCGCAGTGTGGATTTCCCACGCCGATGTTCGAAGGAGGCTGCGAAGACCTCTGCACTGCGCTTGATTTGCCGTTGCTGGGGAAAATTCCGTTTAGCCAAGAGATGTCACGGGCCTGCGACACGGGGGTGCCGCTTTCGCCCGATCATCCAATTGCAAAACGGTTTGACGAGATGGCCGCCCGGATTCAGGCGTGTTTGGAATCAAGAGGCGTGCTGGTGTGAAATGTGCTAGTTTTAACCAGCGGCAACGCCGCGTTGAGGGGGAGGCTCATTGGGCTTTGCCCAATGAGGGGGCGACGCGAGCCCCTCTAAATAAGGAGACCACAATGAAGTTTGTCTGCATGAAGTGTGAAGGTTTTATGACGTTTGAGAATGTTCAGGTGCCCGGCGAACAATCGTTGGGGGTGACCTTTGGCTGTCCGGCCTGTGGGGCCAAGGTGGCGATGGTGACGAATCCGGGTGAAACGGCGATGGTCAACGCCCTGGGGGTGAAGATTGGGGGACGCACAACACCCGCAGCGCCGATGGAACTGACGCGAGAGAGCCTCAAAGATACGTCGGTGGGGGCGGCGCTTCCCCCGGCCGCAGAACAACAGGCGATGCTGGCCAAAGAGATGGAGACGCCCGCTGCGGGCAAATGCCCGTTCTCCAGCATGATTGCGCAGATGCAGCCAGGAGGGGAGGCCGTGTCCGGTGCACCGCTGGACTGGTCGGCCTCTGCCACAGAACGGTTGGAAAAGGTGCCCTCCTTCATGCGCCCCATGATCCAGATGGGGGTTGAAGGCTACGCCCGAAAGAATGGCATCACCACCGTCACGCCGGAGGTGATGGATCAATCCAAGAGCGACCCCGGCGATTTATCCTGGTCACAGGAGGCCGAGCGTCGGCTGGACAACATCCCCTCCTTCATTCGCCCGATGGCCAAGAAAGAAATCGAACGGATCGCCAAAGAACGCGGAATGACCCAAATCTCCGAAGCCCTCATGGAAGAAAGCAAATCCAAATTCATCGGCATGGGCTACTGACCTCACACGGCTACGGGTCGTCCCTGATTGTGCGTGGCTCGCGTTTGACAACCCGATGCAACTCACTTTCGATTCAGCCAAGCGCGAGAAGACACTTTCGGAACGGGGTCTGGACTTCGCCGACGCGGTACTTGTCTTTGCTGGCGTCACCGTGGAAATTGAGGACACCCGAAAGGACTACGGTGAAATGCGCATGATCTGCGTGGTGTGAATCGCCATGTTTTCAGTATGAGGAAAGCCAATGAACGCGAAAAAGCCCGCATCGCGCCACGCCTTGAAATCTGATCTCACTCGCGTCGATGCGCATACCGTCCAGCCGGAGGAGTATGAAGAACTCCCCGAACTCACCGAGGCAATGCTCGCACGTGCGACGGTCAACAAAGGCGGCAGTCCCTTGCCCAGGAGTCCTCGCGGATTGGTCTCATTGCGACTGCCGGCTGTCCTCATTGAACGTTGGAAAGCTACGGGACCTGGATGGCAGACGCGAATCGTTGAAAGACTTAAATAGCCGCTTATATCCGATTTATGGGTCTCGCGCCGGTTGCAAGGTGTCGAGTTTGAGTGGGACGAAAGCAAGGCGCGCGTCATCCCGGGCCGCGACGCGAGCCGAAAGGAAATTGTATGAAGCGGGCTGAAGAAAGCAGCACACTGACCCTGTCCCCTCGTGAATCTACCGAGGTGACAATAAAAGTACCGAGGGACACGCTCGACGCACTGGGGAAAGTTGCTGCCAACCGCGACACGTCGATTGAAGCCTTGCTTAGGTTTTACGTGGGGCAGGGGTTACGGCAGGATACGGCAAAACACTTCTCCGACCACGTACTGGAAACAACCGCCCAGGTTTTGTCTCGGCATATCCGATCGGAAGAGGAACGATTGACCATCTTGCATGAGATTCAAATCGAAACCGCGTCTGCATAGCGCAGTGTCCATATTCAGGGGTTCACGCACCCTATGAATGCCTCCGAGAATGTCTCCCATTTTATTCCGCGCGCTGGAGGCAGATTTTAGCCCACGGGCTTCGATGCGGTCTTGATTTCTGATTGAAACAACATGGCTGAAAAGTTGATTTTTGAAAAGAGTGTGGCGGGGCGGCGGGGGGCGACCTTCCCCGTGAAAGAGATGGGGAAGGTCGTCATCGGGGATCTGTTGCCCGAAAAATATCTGCGTCAGTCTCCACTGGATCTGCCGGAAGTCAGCGAGAACGAGGTGGTTCGGCACTATACCGCGCTATCCCGCCAGAATTACGGCGTGGATACGGGCTATTATCCGCTGGGTTCCTGCACTATGAAATATAACCCCAAAATTCACGAAGAGGTGGCGAACTTTTCGGGGTTTGCACAGATTCATCCGCTGCAACCGCTCGAAACGGTGCAGGGGGCGCTGGCGCTGCTGTTCGATCTTGAAAAGTCTCTTTGCGAAATTTCGGGGATGAACGGGGTGTCGCTTCAGCCGGCAGCGGGTGCACAGGGGGAACTGGTTGGCATGCTCATGACACGGGCCTACTATCGGGATCGTGCAGAGCGCCGGCGGGATCGTGCAGAGCGCCGGACAAAGGTGCTGATTCCCGACTCGGCACATGGCACGAATCCGGCCAGCGCCGCACTGGCAGGCTATACGATTCAGACCGTTCGATCCGATTCGCACGGAGGGATTGATCTGGCGGATTTGTCCAAATGCGTCGGTTCGGATACGGCGGCATTGATGTTGACGAATCCCAATACCCTCGGACTTTTTGAGCGGGAGATTCAGGAAGTTGGCCGGATCGTGCATGAAGCCGGGGCATTGATGTATCTGGATGGCGCCAACCTGAATGCGCTGTTGGGCTTGGTGCGTCCGGGCGACATCGGCTTTGACATCGTCCACTTTAATCTCCACAAGACCTTTTCGACGCCGCATGGCGGCGGGGGGCCGGGGGCCGGGCCGGTGGGGGTATCGAAAGCGCTCATACCCTATCTCCCTTCGCCCGTCATTCGACAGAATGACAAGGGCTATACGCTCCATACAAACGGCCCCAAATCGGTCGGACGGGTGCATGGATTCTATGGGAACTTCGGTATTCTGGTGCGCGCCTACACCTATATCCGTCGTTTGGGGGCCGAAGGGCTTTCGGCCATCAGCCGAAACGCCATCATCAACGCCAACTATTTGAGAAAACGGATGGAGGCGTATTATCCCATTCCGTTTAATCGCCCCTGCATGCACGAATTTGTCCTCTCGGCCAAATCTTTCAAAGGGAAAAAGATCGGCGCATGGGACATCGCCAAACGACTGATTGATTACGGGTTCTACCCCCCGACGGTCAATTTCCCGCATATCGTTGAAGAGGCGCTCATGATTGAGGCGCCGGAGAGCGAGGCCCGTGAGCGGCTGGATGACTTTGCAGAGGCCATGATTGAGATTCGCCGGGAGATTGAGGCGTCGCCGCAGCAGGTGATCGGCGCCCCGCACACAACGGCCGTGGGACGTATGGATGAGGTGCAGGCGGCCAAACGCCTGGATGTGCGCTGGATGTCCCAGGGCTTTGCCAAATGAGGAACATCCGACGGCTTGCGGGGTCATCGACCCGGTCCATCACAATCAACGCGCTCTTTCCCTCTGGCCCATATATTGCGCTATGACAGGTCTGGAATTTTTCTTGACCCTTCCATAAAACCGGAGTATATTGCACCGTCGTTGCCGTGGGGTAGTGCGGTGAGGGAGAAGGGCCTTGATTTCTTGTCCGCACACGGATGTGGAAAGGGCTTAGGGTAACCACAAGGAGGAAGTAGATGGCGAAGCCGATGACAAAATCTCAGATTTCCGATTATCTTGCAAAAAAGACGGAACAGACCAAGAAACTGGCGACACAGTTTCTGGAGGAATACGCAGCCTTGGCGTACAAGGAGGCCAAAAACACGTTCACCCTTCCGGGGATCGGGAAACTGGTGCTGGTCAACCGAAAGGCGAGGATGGGGCGAAATCCACAGACGGGCGAAGCGATTAAAATTCCAGCCAAACGAGTGGTTAAGTTTCGGATTGCCAAGCTGGCGAAGGACACGATTTTAGTAAAGAAATAAGTACGGTGGTTTTCTTTGGATTCGGTTTTATTTTCCGAAAAAAGCCTTTCTGAACTGGTTTATTTCAATCAGCGTCTTCCAGGAGAGGTGCGACTTCAGGTTTCGGTAAACGGCGCTCTGGATGTCCGCCTTGGGCGTCTCTGATATGCCAAAATATTCTTGGAGCGTTTCCAGGAGCAGGTCTGGATATTCCTTGAAAAACTTTTCGTTTGAGTGACACCATCCCTCGACGGCCCGATATTTTATCAGGTCTTTCATCACGAAGCTCTCTTGGAGTTTTTTTGCGTAGCCTGACAACCCGGTCGCTGAGAAGTCGCCCTTGTTCTTGGCCTCAATGATCGTTTCTGCGGCAAAAACCCCCGATGCCATCGCCAGGTTCGTCCCCTCGTGATAGAAGGACGAATTGACAAAATGGGCCGCATCTCCCACCAGCAGCAGGCCGTCGGTACAGAGACGGGGGACGTGATGGAATCCCCCCTCCGGGATCATATGCCCGGAATATTCCAGGGGCTGTCCGCCCTGGATGAGTCGGCGGATGCTGGGATGCTCTTTAAATCGCGCAAGCAGGTCATGGGGGGTTATTTTCTTCTCCACAAACGCACGAACGGAACAGCCGATCCCCACGGAAAGACTCTCCTGATTCGTATAGATGAAACCCGCGCCGACCATGCCCGCAACGGCGTCCGCAAAGAACTCCATGGATACGCCTTCGTTCTTCTCCAGTGAAAACCGGCTTTCAATCACCTCCCGAGGCAATCCGATCACCTCTTTGGCTGCAACAGCCATCGTCTCCCACTTAAAATCGTCGCGAAGCCCCGCTTTTTTGGCCATGAAGGAGTTGACGCCATCGGCGGCGATCACGACATCCGCGAGGACCTCTCCCCCTTCACGGCGCGCCTTCACGCCGATGACCTTTTTGTCCTCCCAAATCAGATCATCCACGACCGTTTCCGTAATTATCAGTGCGCCCGCCTCTTCTGCCTTTTTTGCAAACCAGGGATCAAACTGGGCGCGCAGGGCCGAGAAACTCTGATTGTAAGGGGGCGCCACATTGTAATCCTCACAACGAAACTCAAAGGCGGCCTCCGAACGCTCAGACAATAGCCCAAAATGGCGTTTGACGATATGTCGCTCCAGGGGGGCCTCTTCCCAAAAACGAGGAATCAGTCGATTTAAAATCGGCGTGTACAAAATACCCCCGAACATATTTTTGGAACCGGGGAACTCGCCGCGCTCAAAAACGGCCACGCATAAACCGGCCCGCGCCAGGGTCAGGGCCGCAGCCGATCCTGCCGGACCCGCACCTACAACAATGACATCGAATTGATCGGACATGGCGGAAGGGTCGTGTATCTGTCAGGGGAATGCGCCGAATCAGAGGATGCAGTATCCCCAATGCAGGGGCATTTCAAACCTGTCCCTACAATTTGACCTGTTTTACAGAGAGAACATGGGGGATGGCGCGGATGCCGGCCAGGACGTCTGCCGAAGCGGCGATGTCGATGCCGACGACGGCCACGGCCTGCCCGCCCGCCCGTTCTCGGCCCAGTTGCATCCGGGAGATATTGATCTGATTCTGGGCTAGGATCAGGCCGAGGCCGCCGATGACGCCCGGCTTGTCTTCGTTGTTCAGATAAAGCATCGTGCCTTCGGGGATGACCTCCAGCGCCATGCCGTCGATTTCCACCAAGCGTGGCTCGGATTTATTGAAAATGGCGCCCGCGACGGTCTTCGTCTTGCCCGCCGTCTGCACCGAGATGCGAATGAGCGAGGTGAAGTTGCCCGCGTCGCTGCTTTGGGTCTCGTTGACCGCAATACCGCGCTCTTTGGCAATCGACGGGGCGTTGACGGCGTTCACGCCCCCTTCTAGGATCGGGTTGAGCAGGCCCTTCAGTGCGGCCACGGTCATCGGTGCGGACTGAATCGCACCCGCCTCGCCGTGATATTCAATCGACACCTTCTCCACACCCCCTTCGGTCGTTTGGCCAATGAACGAACCGATGGCCTCGGCCAGGGCGACAAAGGGTCGCACCTTGTGCATCAGGTCGGGCGGAACGGAAGGGAGATTGACGGCGTAGCGAACCACCCCGTGCACCAGAAAATCGACCACTTGCTCGGCGATAGCCAGCGCCACATTTTCCTGCGCCTCGTTGGTGGCGGCTCCCAAGTGGGGCGTGCAGACAAAGTTGTCGAGCGCCAGCAGCGGATTGGCCGGATCAACCGGCTCCTTTTCAAAAACGTCAAACGCCGCCGCCGCCACCCGGCCTGCGGTGAGGGCCGCGTGGAGGTCGGCTTCGTTCACAATTCCGCCACGGGCGCAGTTGACAATCCGCACCCCCTGTTTCATTTTGGCAATGGCCGCCGCGTTGATGAGATGTTTCGTCTCCGGTGTGAGCGGCGCATGGATCGTAATGATGTCCGAGCGGGAATACAGGGCATCCAGATCCACCATCTCAACCCCCATCTTGCGGGCGTTCTCCGGCGAAAGATAGGCGTCGTTGCCCAGCACCGTCATCGACATGCCCTGGGCCAGTTTGGCGACATAGCTGCCGATCTGCCCGAGGCCAATGACACCCAGCGTCTTGTTAAAAAACTCCATCCCCATGAAGCGGTTCTTCTCCCACTTGCCCGACTTGACCGAGGCATGGGCCTGTGGTACTTGGCGGGCCATGGCGTACATGAGGGCGACGGTGTGCTCCGCCGTGGTGACCGTGTTGCCGCCGGGGGTGTTCATCACGACGATGCCGCGTGCGGTGGCGGCGGGGAGATCCACGTTGTCGAGGCCCGATCCGGCCCGCCCGACGACCTTCAGATTCTTCGCGGCGGCGATGACGTCTTGGGTGACCTTCGTGGCGCTGCGAATAATCAGGCCGTCGTACTGGCCGATCTCTTCAATGAGCTGTGCGGGCGTCAGCTTCGTCTTCACATCGACGGAAAGCCCCGCCTTCGACAAAATATCAATCCCCTGTTGCGAAATCGCATCACTGACGAGAACCTTCATGAAGTCTCCTTATCCTTAAGTTCCTTTGGGATACCGTTTTGCGATCTCTGCGGCGTACGAAATAACCTTGGGGACAACCGCCAATAACACAGGGGAGATTGCGGCAACAACGGCGTAGATATCTAACATTTTATCGCTGGCATACTCATGCGTAATCAGATTCGTCAATTCACGAATCTTGATCATTTCGGAGGCATCGGCAAGGCCGCGCTTTTCCGCCCGATAGATACGGTCGAGCAACGAACCCTCCCCGGTCAGTTCGATTTCATCAATCAGGCGGAAAATCCGTTGGATGAGGAGGTCTGATAATCTGGCAAAACGGCTGGTAAGCGATTCGAGTCGTTCCAACTCTTCTACTGTAATTTCCTTGGGTCCAATTAAATTGTGACATCTCTCCATAGAATATTCAAAGTGTCCTGCGGCAAGTTGTAAACCCGTCAACGCCTCTTCAAGTAGCGCAACTCTTTCGCGAGTCATAGTGGGACGCCCATTTGTATCGCCATTTTTGGAAACGGGCGGGTGGTATCCGGGCAAACAACGATATCAATCTTGCGAACGCCCAAATGATGATGTAATTGCGTTAGGATCTTAATTTTAGCCATCAGATCAATTTTCTTGGAAAGCACTAACAGATCAATATCGCCCCCTTTGGCGAAGTCATCCACGCGCGACCCAAAAAGATAAATCTTCGCATCGGTATCCATGTGTAAAATGGCGTCGCGGATGGCACTTTGTTCCTCGTTTGCTAAACGCAATTTTGTTCCTCTCCTCTGACACGGATCAGCAGGATAACCCACTATTTGGATGTCTCTTATAGACAGAACGTGTAGTGACCGTCATGTGAAATGGTGAGCGCGCCCATACAAATTACGTCTCGCCCGATGAGCATTTGGAACGGCGCGCCAGACTCGATTTCGAACTGCGTCACACGCAGGCCGCCCTGGACGAAGCTCGTAGCGCCAAAAGTCACCACAAGATCAACAAGAAACTGCGGGCACGCCTTGGCGCCATGCACCCCAGCAACATCTGTCATACCCATTGGATCAAGCCCAAGGGTCTTGACGATTGCTTCCGAAATACAGGTATGGCTAGCGCCGGTATCAACTAACGCAGGCCATGCCCGGCATTGCAGATCAGGTTGCGGTACCCGCAACGACCCCGGTGGGAGAACGCCGGTAGAGATGAGAATGCCTTGTCGTGGATCAAACCTTCCGCTAATGCACGGCATAC
The DNA here is from genome assembly GCA_964592995.1 of uncultured Nitrospirota bacterium. Classification (GTDB taxonomy): domain Bacteria; phylum Nitrospirota; class Nitrospiria; order SBBL01; family CAZOFZ01; genus CAZOFZ01. Next base: position 9,768 of record CAZQIT010000015.1, read on the forward strand.
GAAAAATAACCCAGGTTGACCGGAGAACCCGTAATTTCTTGAACAGAATATTTCCCGTCCTGGAAAAGCGCGCGACCCGTCTTGACCGCGTCGGACGCTGTGTCGAAAACCTCTACAACGGCTTCGTCTCGCATCAACGCGAACTTCCCATGATGTCTGGTAAGCAGATCTGGCAAATGCCGCTTGAAGGCTTCGTAGTTCGCTAGGACATGGTCTGTTGATGTGCTCATAGGGTTGACCTGAGTTATATTCATGCTCGTTTGGATGAGTCTTCCTGCCATAACGACGCTATAACCACAGTCCTTCGGTCACGCATTCGCCTCGGCCCGTGTCCGGGTCTTCGAGGGGCCTGACGCCTTTGCCCTGGGTTTGTGCGTCGTGTCCGCAAGCTGCATGACAAGCCGCAGCGCTTGGTTGACGGATTCCGGGCTCGGAAACGCCTCTGCCACATCCGGTTCCAGACAAATCACGGACCGACCAAAACTCTTGCGTTCCGGACCGAGACGCCTTACGCGCAAACGGGTCAGATCGTACTCTGGAAGAAGATCATCCTCAATTTTTGTTTCTATTTTTTGCTTCTTCATACGACGGGGCTTCTTTCCGGATTGTTACTTGGCCTGCCGCGCTGCGTCAAGCGCCAAATAAATAAGGAAACCCGTACCCACGAGTAGAACCAAGGCAACAACAAAGGTCATAACTACAACTCCTCTAATCGTGCGATTTTGGATTCAATCCGCCGATGCAGGATGAGACAAGACACCACAAGACCCGTGATCCCCAGAAGGTCACCCACAACCAGTGGAAGCTCTGCTGACTGAAAGTTCCCAAACAACCAACTGGTGAGGCTGATACCCACGACGATCATCACGCCAAGCCAGAGTTTGAGGTATGCGATTTGCTCTTTTGCAACATCCAGTTTGGACATAAAGCGCCTACTTCTTCAGCAAAATCTCCTGGGCGATGCCGACGCCGGTGCCGAGTTTGAGCGGGTGGCCCATCCCCTTGAGCACCATCTCCACAGCCGCGACGGCGGTGATGATGTCAAACGTGTCCACATAGCCCATTGTGGCGATTCGGAAGACCCGGCCCTTGAGCTGATCTTGGCCGCCTGCCGCCGTGATGCCATACTTGATCCGCAGGTCTTTGTAAATCGTCTGGCCGTCGTAGCCTTCCGGGGACGATACGGCCGTCACGGAGTCGCTGGGGTATTCCTTTGGATAGAGCGAAAGCCCCATCCCCTTCATCCCCTCCTGACAGGCACGGGCCAGCAAGCCGTGTCGTGCGAAGACATTCTGCAACCCCTCTTCCTTCAGCATCGAAAGCGATTGGTCGAGACCCACAATCAGCGAGACGGCGGCGGTGTAGGCCGTCTGGTTTTTGGAGAGCGCCTCGCGCTCCTTTTTGAAATTGAAATAGAACTTGGCGTTTTTGGCCTTCTCGCCCTGCCGCCACGCCTTTTCCGAGACGGAGACGAAGGCCAGCCCCGGCGGAAGGGCCAGGGCCTTCTGGGAACCGGTGACCACCACGTCGAGGCCCCATTCGTCGGTGCGGATGTCAAACACCCCCATCGCCGAGACGGCATCGACGACCATCAGGCAGTTTTCGTAATCGCGCACAACGGCGGCAACCTCTTTAATGGGATGTGCGACGCCCGTGGAGGTTTCCGACGCCTGTGTGAAGACCGCTCGAATATCCGGGTTGGCTTGGAGCGCTGCGGCAATGGCGGCGGGCTTGGCGGCATAGCCCCATTCGACCTTGATCTCTTCAACCTTGACGCCATACGCCTGGCAGATTTTCATCCATCGCTCACCAAACTTGCCGCCGTTGACCACCAACGCCTTGTCGCCGGACGAGAGGAAGTTGGTGACCGAACCTTCCATGCCGCCGGTGCCGGTTGCGGCGATGATGAGGACGTCGTTTTGCGTCTGAAAAAGCCATTTGAGGTCCGTTTTGACGCGCTCCAGCAGGGTGATGAATTCGGGGGCGCGGTGGTGGATGATCGGCTGGGCCATTGAGAGCAGCACCTGGGAGGAAACTTGCGTTGGCCCCGGCGCCAAAAGATATTTTTTCATGGATTCTCCTTATTAAATATCATTGTTAAATATCATTAGATTGCAAGCCTGTTCACTGCGCGCACGGTAGCATGGCCTGCTAAAAATTGTCAAGGAATTGTCAACCCCCCACTGCGTCCGGATGAGGGCGCGGTGTTCCGTCCCCTGTCGTCCCCGCCGTTTACTTGATTGCCGATTCGCATACCGGTATGATGCCTTGCCTTCGTGCGACAGTCTGGGTCTGCGATGACAACAAAAACCCCATTTTGGACTGGCGGTAGACAATGAACCCACGCATAGAGCCGCCGCCCCAGGAGACCTTCTCGGAAGCGGAAGTCCGATTTGACCGGTGGAGAAAGCGGGTCGGGCTGTTTGCGGGGCCGGGCCTGGCGATGATCCTCTTTTTGCTGCCGCTGCCCCTGACCCCCTCCGCGCATCGGATGGCCGCCCTGATGGTGGGTGTGATCGTCTATTGGATGACAGAAGCGATCCCGATGGCCGTCACGGCGCTCCTTGCGCCGACGCTGGCAATCCTGCTGGGCCTCGGAAAAACAGAGACCGTCCTGGCTGCATTTGGCGACAAAATCATTTTCGTCTTTATCGGAAGTTTTCTGATTGCACAGGCGATGGAGACGCATCGGCTGGACCGGCGCTTTGCGGGCTGGATTCTGTCGTTTCCCTGGGTCGGAAGGACGCCCGGTCGGATTTTGGGGACGATGGGTGCGATCACGGCATTTCTGTCGATGTGGATTTCCAATACGGCCGCCACCGCCATGATGTTCCCCATTGCCCTGGGGATCATCTCGTCCCTGCCGAAAGAAAAGAGCGGATCGTATCCCACGGGGATGATGCTCATGATTGCCTTTGCGGCCTCCGTCGGGGGTATCGGCACGCCCATTGGCACGCCGCCGAACCTGATCGGTATTGGGCTGATCGCAAAACAGACCGGACGCACGATTCCCTTCTTTGAGTGGATGGTCTTCGCCGTTCCGTTGATGCTGGTGATGTTCGCGGCGGTCTACGTGCTGCTGACCACGCTGCACCCCATGCCGGACGCCACGAAATCGCCCGGCGGTGGAATGGTCTGGCGCGCACCGGAGCGGTCCGGCGCATGGATGGCGGGAGAAAAGAATGCCCTCGCCGCATTTCTGGTGGCCGTCTTTTTATGGGTCTTACCGGGCCTGCTGGGGATTTTCTATGGTGGAAAGTCCGAAATCGTCCAACAGTTCAACCGTCGTCTGCCGGAGGGAGGGGTGGCCATCCTGGCCGCCAGCCTTCTTTTTATTCTCCCAACCGACAGATCACTCTCTCGATTTACGCTGTCTTGGGACGATGCGGTCCGGATTGACTGGGGAACCATCCTGCTTTTTGGTGGCGGCCTGGCGTTGGGAAATCTGATGTTCGAAACCGGCCTGTCTGGGGCCATTGGCGAAGGCTTTACGTCGTTCCTCCAGATTCAGTCCCTGTGGGCGATCACTGGCGTTGCGATTCTGCTGGGCATCGTGGTGAGCGAACTCACCTCCAACACCGCCTCGGCCAACATGATCGTGCCGGTGGTGATCGCCATTGCCGTAGCGGCGGGGGTCAGCCCCCTGCCCCCTGCGCTGGGCGCGACGCTGGGGGCCAGTTATGGTTTTATGCTCCCCATCTCCACGCCACCCAATGCGATTGTGTATGGCTCAGGTCTGATCCCGATCGGGCGGATGATTCGCGCGGGCGTCGTATTTGATGTCGTCGGCTTTCTCATTATTTGGGGCGGTCTGCGCCTGGTCTGTCCGCTCTTGGGGCTGATGTAATGGAATGGCCTCAAAAAGCGGCCCTCATCGAAAAGTTCTTTGCCGAAACCGGCCCCACCTATGATCAGGTGGTGCATCGCTTCACGCTTGGCATCGACCGCCTCTGGAAGAAAACGATGCTTGCGAAAATTGCCGCATCGCTCGACGCGCCACCCCGGAAAATTCTGGATTTGGCCTGTGGCACCGGCATTCTGACGCTGGCCCTGGCCCACCAATATCCGGAAAGCCAGGTGGTGGGGGTGGATATTTCGGGAGGATACCTGGCGGTGGCCAGACGGAAGGCCGAGGCGTCCGATGTGACGAACGTCACCTTTCTGCAGTCCCGCGCCGAAGACTTTACGTCGAAGGATCGTTTCGATGCGATCACCGCATCCTATCTGCCCAAATACGCCGATATTCCACCTCTTATGCAGAACCTCTGTCGGATGCTGGCGCCCGGCGGCCTGATCCTCTTTCATGATTTTACCTACCCGACATCGCGCTTCCTTCAGGTGATCTTTGCGCTCTACTTCAGTCTGATTCAGCCGATCGGAGGCGGGTGGTATCCGGAATGGCGGGAGGTTTTGAGGGAACTGCCGGTCGTCATTCAGCAAAGCGATTGGGCGGCGGAAACGGTTGCGGCCATGCGTCATGCCGGTCTGCGCGATATTCAGGTTCAATCGCTGACATTGCAGGGGTCCGCGCTGGTTTCAGCGCAAAAGGCTCCCACAACAGAATACTTTTAGGAGGCTCAAGATACGGACGGAAACACCACAGAGAACGAGACACGGAGCTTTGTCACACAGTCTCGTGATCCTAGATTGACAAGAAGCACGGGAAACAGGTACAGTGCCAAAGTTGGGGTTTTTGTACAGTCTGCGGTCGTAAAGCTACAACATATTGTAGTCAAGAAGCCCTTATGTTCGAGGCTAATCGTGTTCGAGGCGAATCGGAGATGA
>CAZQIT010000016.1:0-21851 GCA_964592995.1 uncultured Nitrospirota bacterium
TCAGGGCATAGACCGCCCCCAATGTGACACCATTGACAAGTTGTTGGAAAAACATAAAAGAGAGGCGCCAGTTCAGGACACGGGCATCCTGTCAAGTTATCGTGGAAATTGCAAGTTACAAGTTGGCTTGGGGGGTGCCCCTATAGTGGACCCCGAAAACTGGACACCAAATATCACCTCAACTAGGGTGGTTATAAGGAGGATTCAGAATGGGGATAAAGAAATGTCACAATAACCTTATGGGACTTGACATCTACGCATCACTTGAAACTAAACTTGACATCATGGGATGTGGCCTTATACCATCCCCTCTCAATCACTGTGGCGTTGCACTTTATAAAATAAGGAGTAGAGAGAATGGCAATTGCGTCAAATCTGGGATTTTCTAGGGTCGGGCCGCGTCGGGAGTTGAAGTTTGCGCTGGAGGCCTATTGGTCGGGCACGGTGGATGAGGCGCATCTTCGAGCGGTGGGGATCGCACTGCGCCGGGACAACTGGCTGCTGCAAAAGCAGATGGGGTTTGGGCATATCCCGTCCAACGATTTTTCATTTTACGATCACGTGCTGGATACGGCGGCGATGGTGGGAGCGGTGCCTGTGCGGTACGGCTGGTCTGGAAAGAGGGTCGATTTGACCACCTATTTCGCGATGGCACGCGGCATTCAGCGGTTGGGCGATGGCACCGATCCGACGACACAAAACGCCGACATCATCGCCATGGAGATGACCAAGTGGTTCGACACCAACTATCATTACATTGTGCCCGAGTTTGAGACCGATCAACACTTTTCCCTCTCTTCCACCCAGTTTCTGGACGAATTTCTGGAGGCCAGAGCGTTGGGGGTTCATACGCGTCCGGTGCTGCTGGGGCCGGTTTCTTTCCTCCTTCTGGGAAAATTGAAAAAGACGTCGGCCTCTCCGCTGGAGTTGCTCCCGCGTCTTCTCCCCGTTTATGAGGAGGCGCTGCGGGGCCTAGCCGATGCGGGCGCAGACTGGGTGCAGATGGATGAGCCGTATCTTGCAATGGACTTAACAGAATCGGCGCGCACGGCCCTGACCGCCACATACGAGAGGCTCTCAAAGGTGTCGCCGAGGATCCACCTGCTGGTCGCGACCTATTTTGAAGGACTGCGCGATAATCTCGAAACCGCCCTGCACCTTCCTGTTGCGGCGCTTCACCTGGACTTGGTCCGGCAGCCCTCACAATTAGAACAGGCCCTTTCACAAGCGCCCCGGACGCTGTCGCTCTCTCTGGGGGTGGTGGATGGCCGGAATATCTGGAAGACCGACCTGAAGTTGGCCCTCCGGCAGATTCAGCGCGCCGTGCAAGTCCTCGGCTCTGATCGGGTGCTCGTTGCCCCCTCCTGTTCGCTGCTACATGTTCCGGTTGACTTGGAGCTTGAGGTCGCACTGGATTCGGAACTGCGGGGATGGATGGCCTTTGCAAAACAGAAACTTTCAGAGGTGGCGCTTCTGACCCGCGCCGTGCAGGATCCGCAGGCCTCGCAGGCCGATGTGGGTACATGGTCGGAAAATGCGGCGGCGGTGGAAGGGCGAAAGCGGTCGACTCGAATCCATCAAGACGAGGTGTCTGCGCGGGCGGCGGGCGTTTTGCCGCAGATGTGTCAACGCAGCAGTCCCTATCCCGCGCGCAAGGTGCTTCAGCAGACACGCCTGAACCTGCCCCTTTTCCCCACCACCACGATTGGATCGTTCCCCCAGACCGGTGCCGTTCGCACAGCGCGCGCGGCGTGGAAGGCGGGGAAAATGGACACGCCAGCCTATGAATCCTTCCTGCGTGAAGAGACCGAAAAAGCCATCCGTTTTCAGGAAGAGACGGGGATTGACGTTTTGGTGCATGGCGAGTTTGAGCGCAACGACATGGTCGAATATTTCGGCGAGCAGATGGAGGGGTTCATCTTTACGCAAAACGGCTGGGTGCAAAGTTATGGGTCCCGCTGTGTAAAGCCGCCGATTATTTTTGGTGATGTGCTGCGGCCCAAACCGATGACGGTCTCCTGGTCCCGATATGCCCAGTCTCTGACGACCCAGCCGGTCAAGGGGATGTTGACCGGACCGGTGACCATTCTGAAGTGGTCTTTTGTGCGGGACGATCAACCCTTGGCCGACACGTGTCGTCAGATTGCCCTGGCCATTCGCGACGAGGTGGCCGATCTGGAATCTGCCGGCATTTCGATCATCCAGATCGACGAACCTGCCCTGCGAGAGGGCCTGCCGCTCCGACGCGCCGACTGGAGCGCCTATCTGGAGTGGGCGGTAGATGCGTTTCGCCTCTCCACGGCGGTGGCGCGTGATGAGACGCAAATTCACACGCACATGTGCTACGCCGAATTTAACGACATCATTGAAGCCGTTGGCGCGATGGATGCGGATGTGATTTCCATTGAGACCTCGCGCTCTCAGATGGCCCTGCTCGCGGCCTTCAGCCAATACCACTACCCGAACGACCTGGGCCCTGGCGTCTACGACATTCATTCTCCCCGCATCCCCTCGCGTGGCGAAATGGAGCACCTGCTTCAGAAAGCGCTGGAGGTGTTGCCGGCTTCTCAAATCTGGGTCAACCCGGATTGCGGGCTGAAGACCCGCGCATGGAAAGAGGTCGCTCCGGCCCTGACCGCAATGGTTACGGCGGCGCGAAACCTGCGCGCCCTAGCCGCCGCAAAAGGTTGAGTCTACAGGAATGAGGCCAGATAGTGCATCCGCCGTTCTTCCACCTGTTTTAAGTAGTTTTTGGTTTCAGTCGGAACACGATCCTGAAGCAGTTCAAACAGTTGGGCGGCATCCATCTCCTGGACAAGGCTGGGGTCCAGGATTTTCTTGAGGGCCGTCGGCCCCCAATTATAGGCGCAGACCACCAGGTAGCGCCGCTTGACGGGGTCCGTCACCCCCTTGAAATAGACCCGATCCAGCAGTGAAAGATAGGCCACACCCAACTCAATATTGGGGTCTGGACGATAAAAGTATTCGGGCGACAGGATGGCGTCAATGCCATAGATGCGCCGATAGGCCTCTCGCCCCGCAAATCGGGGCACCAGTTGCATCAGCCCAAAGGCGGGCGCGTTCGATCGCGCCATGGGGTTGAAGGCGCTCTCCGTGTGCATGACGGCCGTCACCAGGGCCGGATCAATCCCCCGTTTCCGCGCTTCCCTTCGGATGCCCTCCAGATATTTTTCGGAGCGGCGTTTGAGGTGATCCGGCGCCATCCGTAAGACCACACGCACCTTGAAACGCTTGACGCCATCTTTTCCGACAATGGGCATGGACTCAATCGTCGGCTGCAACTGCGCCCCGTCAATGGTGTCCATCATGTCGGTTGTAAACAGCTCCTGCATGATCCGCTTACCGTCCGCATCGCGTTTGTGCGTCAGCGCCTGCGCCGTCTTGGAAATCAGATGCGCGGCGGCGGCACGAATATCGCTCTCGGAGGCTTCGACCATCCCTTCGACCGTAACATCGCCTGCTTCAAAATCGACCTGCGTGAGGGCATCCTGCCCCTTCGAATAGTCCACCCAGACCTTCTGTGAGGATTGTACGTAGCGCTCCCACTTTTTTAAGACCTTCTGCTCCAGACGCTTCCATTCGGCGGCTTCCCGCACCTCCGGATCGGTCAAATCGGGGGAGAGGGAATTCTGCTTGGGCAAATCCGGCGGATAGAACGCATTTGAGCCGGGAGATGGCCCTGATTTTGGGTAACCGTTCGAGGGAGTGGAGGAAGACCACCAGAGGGAGTCGGATTTTGGCCTTCCGCTGGCCGCTTCATTGTTGGAGTTTGCGGAGACTGGAAAGGCCCAGAGTCCAAAAAACAAGTAGAGGGTTGTCCACTGTATTTTGCGGCGCGTCATGACAATCAGGCAAGGCGTTTTGATGTCCCATTTGGCGCCATTCGATTCTGACGCCAGATCATAATGGCCCCCACGATCAGCATCGGAAGGCTCAAAAGCTGGCCCATTGAAAAAAAGCCCAAAATGAACCCGATCTGCACATCCGGTTGCCTGAAAAATTCAACGATCAGCCGGAAGAGGCCGTAAAATAGAAAAAAGGCCCAGAAGACAACCCCTCGCGGGACACGCTTCTGAGAGAGGAGAAAAAGAATGCCGAAAAGGAGTAGACCTTCCAATGCGGCCTGATAAAGCTGGGAGGGATGTCGGCAGGCCACCCCGGCGCCGGGAAAGACCATGCACCAGGGCACGTCGGTGGGGCGGCCCGGCAACTCGCCGTTGATAAAGTTAGCCATACGTCCCAGCCCCAGGCCAATCGGTACGCTCACCATCGCAATGTCCGCTACCGCATAAAAGTCCAGTCCACGGCGTTTGCAAAAGAGGAAGCCCGCCACCAGGGCACCCATCAATCCCCCATGAAAGGCCATCCCCCCCTCCCAGACGGCGATGATCCTGAAAGGATGTTGCAAATAAAAGGGGAGATTGTAAAACAGGATATACCCGAACCGTCCACCCAGGATGACGCCGATGGCGACATAAAAGACGAGGTCGGAAATCTGTTCCGAGTTCAGGGCCACCTTTTTCCGAAGCGCCATCCTGCGGGTCACGAAGATACCCAGGACAAACGAGGCGGCGTAGGCCAGACCGTACCAGCGCAAGGCCAGCGGGCCGATCTTAAAAAAGACAGGGTCTATGTTGGGATAGGGAATCATGGGCATTGCCGCGTTGAGCAACGGAGGATCAGCGTTGAGCAACGGAGGGTCAAACGAATCGGATGAATCACCGCTTCAGCGCTTTTTGGAGGGTCTCGCCAATTGTAGCCGGGTTGGTGACGACCGACACGCCCGCAGCCGTGAGTGCGGCCATCTTGTCGTGGGCGGTACCCTGGCCCCCGGCGATGATCGCCCCCGCATGACCCATCCGCCGCCCCGGCGGGGCCGTAATGCCCGCGATGAAGGCCACAACCGGCTTGGTCATGTTCTGCTTGATCCAGGCCGCCGTCCGTTCTTCGGCGTCGCCGCCAATCTCGCCAATCATGACGACGGCGTGTGTGTCGGCATCCTTTTCAAACGCCGAAAGGACGTCGATAAAGTGGGTGCCGTTGATGGGGTCTCCGCCAATGCCGACACAGGTGGACTGCCCCAGGCCCAACTGCGTCAATTGCCAGACGGCTTCATACGTCAGCGTTCCGCTGCGGGAGACGACGCCGACCGCGCCCTTCTTGTGAATGAAGCCCGGCATGATGCCGATTTTGCACGCCCCCGGCGTGATGATGCCAGGACAGTTGGGGCCGATCAGTCGGGAGCGCCTTCCGAAAAGAAAGCGTTTGACGCGCATCATGTCCAGCACGGGGATGCCCTCCGTAATGGCAATAATGAGCGGCACGTCGGCCTGCGCCGATTCCATGATTGCATCGGCGGCAAAAGGGGGCGGAACAAAGATGAGCGACACATCCGCGCCCGTCTGCGTCACGGCCTGGACAACGGTGTCAAAGACGGGAATGCCCTCGTAATCACTCCCCCCTTTGCCCGGCGTTACCCCCGCCACCACCTGCGTGCCATAGGCCTTGCAGGCCGTGGCGTGAAACGATCCCTCTTTTCCGGTAATCCCCTGCACCAACACGCGCGTGTTTTGATCGACCCAAATACTCATCCAGAATCTCCGTAATGGCAGGATAATTTTTCTTGTTTAATACCCGTAGATCTCCCCTGCGATTTTAAAGAGCAGCGCGATGACCAGCATGAGGGCCAGGATGGGAATCACGCTGACAAAGAGCGCCTGAATCCAGGGGATTTTCGCCACGATCTTGATGCCGTGGATTTGCAGAAACCAGGACAGGACAATCAGCACAAAGTTGAGGGCGGGCATCTTGGGAATGAACTGATGCTCGGCCAGGATGATGAAGAGCAGGCCCAGAATGAACGGGGTCAGCGAGTAGCCCACGATCATGCGAAGGGGCTGCGGCGCGATCGGCTGGCCACTCAAGCGAATCAGCCACGACAGAAAGTAGCTGCTGGCGTAGGTGAATCCAAGACCCGCCGCGAGGCCCATCACCAAAAAGAAGAAGACATCCTTCTCGTCCACCAGCCGCCCGGCAAACAGCCCGCCAAAGAGCAACGACAGCACGACCACGTGCCACTCCACCGGCTGGGCCGCAACCTCCTCAACCCGCTTCCTGGAAAATGTCATAATGCCCGCGCAGCGCGTCAGCAGTAAGGTCATGGGTGGCTTCCCGTTAGTGATAGATACGATTGAACGTCAATCTGGCCAGACCTCGTTATGTTTGAGCGCGGACGATTTCTGAAAGGTTTTCTCCCGATCCTCGGCCCACACCCCCAACGCCACATCTTCCTCAATCTGGAGCGCTTCCTTAATCAGATCACGCGCCTTCAGGGAGAGGGACAGACCTTCCCGTTTGGCCAACCGCTCCACGGTGCGATAAAGAGGGCCTTCCAGGGAGACGGTCACACTTGAACGCTTTGTGGCCACGGTCTCTCCTCAACAGGGATTTGCAAAACGCCTCGTGCAGGACAATACGCCCGTCATCCATTCACCGCCGCCACCACCTTTTGCGCACCGTCCCAGAGGGTGTCGGCCACGATCAGGTTCAGGCCCGATTCGGCCAGCATCTGCTTGGCCTCTTTGGCGTTGGTGCCTTCCAGCCGCACCACGAGGGGCACATGGATTTTGATCTCGCGCGCCGCCTCAATGATGCCGCCTGCAATGCGTTCGCACCGGACGATGCCGCCAAAAATGTTGACGAACACCCCCCGCACGTTTGGATCGGCCAGCAGGATTTGGAACGCCTGCTTCACCGTCTCTTTGGACGCCCCACCGCCGACATCCAGAAAGTTTGCGGGCGACGCCCCCGCAAGTTTAATGACGTCCATCGTGGCCATCGCAAGCCCCGCGCCATTGACCATGCAGCCGATGGTGCCAGAAAGCTTCACGTAATTGAGGCTATATTGCGCGGCCCGCGTCTCCAGCGGGTCTTCTTCGTCCAAATCACGCAGGCCCGCAATGTCGGAGTGGCGAAAGAGGGCGTTGTCGTCAAAACCCACCTTAGCGTCCAGCGCCATCAATTTGTTCTGGCGGGTAATGATGAGCGGATTGATCTCAATCTGCGAGGCGTCCTTCTCGACAAACATTTTATAGGTCTGCCCCAGCAGGGCCACCCACTGGCCCAGAATTTCCTTCGGCAGGCCGAGCTGAAACGCCGCCGCACGTCCCTGATAGGCCTGGTAGCCGAAAAGGGGATCGACCTCAATGCGAATGATTTTCTCCGGCGAATGGGCCGCAACCTCTTCGATCTCCATCCCCCCCTCGGTGCTGGCGATCAGGACAATGGCGCCGGTGGTGCGGTCGGCGATCCAACTGATATAGAGTTCTCTCGCAATGTCGGCCCCCGCCTCGACGAGCAGTTTTTTAACCTCGCGCCCTTGCGGGCCGGTCTGATGCGTCACCAGCGTCTGGCCCAGCAGCGCGTGGGCAAACGGCTCGACCTCCTGCTTTGTGCGGGCCAGCTTGACGCCACCCGCCTTGCCGCGTCCTCCGGCATGAATCTGCGCCTTCACGACAACCACAGGAGTCTCAATGCCGTCGGCGACCGACTTGGCCTCCTCCGGCGAGAACGCCACCGCCCCGTTTGGAACGGGCACATGGTATTGCGCCAAAAGTGCTTTGGCCTGATATTCATGGATGTTCATGGATGCCCCTTATCGGCTATTGAAATGATGGAGCGTGATCCCCACCCTGCTGTGAGATCGGTTTCAATTTCTTCTGTGAAAGACCGAGAACGGACTTGAAATTTTCTCCAAGATAGAGCGTTGCCGAAACTTCAATTGCATTGCTGAGATTCTCCGTGCGGAGGATCGTCGCACCTCTGGCGTATGCCGGGATTTTGGGCGAAAGCTCCGGATGGTCCGCGACCCATTCGGACACCGTCATTCCCTGCGCCGTCTTCAGTGACATCATTTGTGCCTCCAATTGCTGGTAGGTGTCGATCTTGGCCTGCCGGATGGCCCCCATCCTGGCGGCAGGCGACCATCCGCCCGTCGGCGTCGCCAGGATGATGCCACGGCCCGTCACCCGAAGCGTAACATCCGCCCAGTCTGCGTTTGAGGCATATTCCGGAAGCGACTCACAGGAGAGCAGCAGGCAGCACAGCCAAAGGAAAAGGATGGGGGATCGCAGTGGTTTCATCTTTATCCCTCGGTCAGGACAATCTCGTCATCATGTCGCGGTGTCGGTAATGCGCAGGGAATCCGCGTGCGCTCAGGTCATTCGCAAGGAGTTGGACCATGGCGACCGATCGGTGTTTTCCACCCGTACATCCGATGCCGATGGTCAGATAGGACTTCCCCTCTTTCTCGTAGAGCGGGAGGAGGAAATCCAGGAAGCCGGATAACTTGTCCAAGAACAGTTTTGTCTCCGGCGCAGATAAGATATAAGCCTGCACCAACGGGTGCTCTCCGGTATATTCCTTTAATTCCGGTTCAAAGTTGGGATTTTTCAGAAATCGGACATCGAAGAGGAGGTCCAGATCCTGCGGAATACCGAACTTATAGCCAAACGACGTCAGCGAAAGGGTGAGGCGTTGCGGCGTCCCTTCGTCTGCGTATTCCTGAACAATCTTCTCTTTAAGCTGATGGACGTTATACGCCGATGTGTCCAAAACGCGATCGGCCCGTTTTCGGAGTTCGGACAGCGCTTCGCGCTCCTGAAGAATACCCTCCATGACGGAGCGTCCCCGGGCCAGGGGATGCGGACGGCGCGTTTCCGAAAAGCGCCGCAGCAACACTTCGTTATCGGCCTCAACGAACAACAGTTCCAGGGGACACCCCTCTTTCAAAAGTTGATCGAACAGGCTTAAGGAATTGCCGAGAAAATCCCGTTCGCGGATGTCGATACCCAAAGCCGCCTTGGTCACGTCGTTTCGGGACTGCCCGCACAATTCGATGAATTTCCCCAAAAGGGGCGGGGGGAGATTGTCGATGCAAAAAAAACCCAAGTCTTCCAGGCTCTTGATAACACAGCTCTTCCCCGATCCCGAAAGACCGCTCACGATCACAAGACGAAGATGGGTCGCCATGGGATATTTCAGTGGGTGTAAATCGTTTCGATCAGGCCCAGTGATCCGTCGGCCCTTTTGTAAAGGACATTCAGACAGAAACTCTTTTGGTTGCCAAAGAGAAGAAAACCTTGTTCAAGCGTTTGCAGTTTGATTTCCGCTTCTTCCAGCGTCATCAACTCCACCGCCTGCTTTTGTTTCTTTTTGATCCGAGACGCCGTCTTTTTGGGCGTCTCCGGCGGAGGCGTCTTGCCGATTAGACGACGCAGATCGCCATGCGCTTCTCCATGTCGCGGATGATGCTTGGAAAGCTTTTCCTTCTGCTTTTTGAGCTGACTCTCCAGGCGGGTCATGGCCAGGTCCACGGAGGCATGGATATCGTCATCCGTCTCTTCCTGGGCCTTCAGTGTCTGACCCTTTACCGTGACCGTGATCTCCGCGATGTTTCTGTATTTTTCAGATTTTAAGATAAAAGCGACCTGCGTTGCCTTGGTCGTGTATTTTTCGATTTTTTTGGCGCGACTCTCGATATATTTCTTCAGCCCAGGTGTAATTTCAATTTTCTTTCCCGTAATGATAACGTCCATTAATATGTCCTCCCTGTGAGTTTATGGCCTGTGTCCTGTGGGTCCCGATCGGAGCACCCCTCTTCGTATACTAACGGGCGGAATTTTAAGGAGTACGCGATATTTGGAGACTGTTCTTCGGGCAATTTCAATGTTGTCTTTGCGGAGTTGATCAACAATTTCATGGTCCCTCAACGGGCGGGCCACATCTTCTCCATCCACCATACTCCGAATCATCTCCCGAACGACGGTCGAAGAGCATTCTGATTCACCCCCCGCTCCAGCGCGAGGAATGCTGCCGTTGAAGAAAAACCGCATTTCATAAGTCCCTTGGGGGGTGTCGATATATTTACGGGTGGTCACGCGGCTGACGGTCGATTCGTGCATGGAAATATCATCCGCAATTTGTTTGAGGATGAGCGGTTTTAAATGGCCGATCCCCTTCTCCAGAAAGGCGGACTGAAAGTTAACAATACTTTGCGCCACCCGTTGAATCGTCTGATTACGCTGCTCAATGCTGCGCACCATCCAGAGCGCGGAACGGAATCGCTCTCTTAGATAGCTCCGCGTAGACTTTGGAGTGCCCCCGTTGGCACGCAGGAGATTTCGGTAAAAGGCGTTGATCCTCAACCGGGGCAGGCCATCCTCGTTGAGTGTTGCGATGTATTTTCCCTCCCATTGTACGACCGTCACATCCGGTGTCACGGTGGGATTATTTGTGACACAGAAGGGGCGACACGGCTTGGGTTCCAGATGGGAGATGAGGGTGCAGGCGCGCATCACCTCCGAAAGCGAGGCGCGACAGGCATGCGCAATTTTTTGATATTCCCTTTTTTGCACCTTTTCAAGATGATCTTTGACGATGGCGCAGGCCAGAGAAACTTCCCCCTGCAGTTGAAAGAGTTGAATCAGAAGGCATTCCTTTAAATTGCGCGCGCCCACGCCGGGCGGGTCAAATCCCTGTATGAGCGTGAGCACCGATTCTGCAAGCGCACGCGGGACCTGCAGGGTCTCGTAGACTTCGGAAAGCGAACAGGCCAGATATCCATCCTCATTGATATTGCCAATCAGGGTCTCTCCCACGCTCCGTTCAACGGCTGTAATGGAAGCGAGACGCATCTGCCACAACAGGTGTTCGGTGTGTGAAGTTGGCATGATGAGAAACTGATCATAAGAAGGGCGTTCTTCGGACGAAGCCGGAGCGTGTCCTTCGCGATCATCGAACGCCCAGCCTGTTTCGTCCTGCCATACAAAATCGTCGTTGTCGGAAGCGTCCGACATCTCGGGTTCGGCGCGGTCTGTCTCCTCCTGGGAAGTCTGCGGGAGCGAGCCGTCCTCCGCTGTGGCCCCATCCTCTGTTGCCCCATCCTCCGGCATCTCTTCCAGCAGGGGATTTTCCATGATCTGCTGGCGAATCTCCTGGCCTAATTCCAGCCGGGAAAGCTGCAGGAGCTTGATCACCTGCTGCAACTGGGGCGTGATCACCAGCCGCTGCGAGAGCTTCAGCTCCAATCCCGTTTTCATGCCATTTTCAGACCAGGACATCGAATTTCCCTCGTCCACGCTCCGTCGTAAATGGGTGGTCGCCCAGATAAACGGCCCGGGCCTCGGTGTTGTTGGCGATCTCTTCCGGGCAGCCTTCGAGCAGGATTTCGCCGTTGTAAATCAGATAGGCACGATCCACGATTTCCAATGTTTTCTGAACATTGTGATCGGTCATCAGGATGCCAATGCCGTTTTGTTTGAGTTGAAAGATAATCTTCTGGAGTTCCATGACGATGATCGGATCAATCCCGGAAAAAGGCTCATCCAGCAGCATAAATTGGGGGGAGATCACCAGCGCCCGTGCAATCTCCAAGCGTCGTCGTTCCCCACCGGAGAGGGTATACGCCTGGCTCTTGGCCAGAGCCGTCAGACTCATTTCGGCCAGCAGGAATTGGAGCCGCGCGCGACGATCAGCGGCGGAGAGAAGGCGGGTCGCAGCCGATGTCTCAAGGATGGCCATGATGTTTTCTTCTACCGTCAGTTTCCGAAAGACGGAGGCCTCTTGCGGCAGATAACTGATGCCCCGACGTGCGCGCAAATACATGGGCGTCTGCGTGATCTCCTCGCCGTTGAGGAAAAGGGCACCCTCTGTCGGTGGAATCAGGCCGATCATCATGTAAAACGTGGTGGTCTTGCCCGCGCCATTCGGCCCCAGAAGGCCCACCACTTCCCCACCTCGGACAGTCAAATCGACATTCCGGACGACCGACCGGCCCTTGTAGGCCCGCGAAAGGCCCCGTGCTTCCAATACAGGCAGACCGTTTAACATGATCGGGACCTTTAGCGGCTGGGTTCGTTCTCGATACTTCCCGTTTGAATCGTGACTTCGCTCTTTTCGACCCGTGTTCTTTTTTCGGCAAGGTTAAAGGTGATGGTTTCACCCTTAACACGATAATGCGGCTCCCACGCCATCGGCGCTCCCGTCAGCACGATCTCCTGTTTTTTCTGATCATAGACACCCCGTTGTGCCGATGCCTGGACTTCGCCCTGTTGGATGCGCACATCGCCCTGGAGTTCAATCCGCCCCCGCGAGGGGCGCGACGTTACACCGCCCGATTTTGATGGGGCACCCGTAGACTCCAAAAACAGGGTGGCCGTCTCGGCCTGGATGTGGGTCTCTTTTTTTCGGATGGAAACATGCCCCTCGAAGTGAATTTGATCCTCTGAATTTTTGACCGTCATCCGGTCTGATGTAATCAAAATCGGATCATCTGTTTCTGATCCCGCTCTTCCCTGCGCCCGCTCGGCGGCGAGGACGATTGAAGACGCCTGCCACAAAATCGGTGCGCAGAGCAGCAGAAAACTAATAGACCCGCGCTTGAACATCGCCGGAAACCGTGACTTCCTGTGCATCAACGAGGACGGTTAACCTCTGTCCGTTGATCTCAATTTGGGGTCCCTGAAGCCGAACAGGCCCCGTTGCGACAATCGTTCCGGGGCCGTTCAACCAGGTCAGCGCGGAGGAGACCCGAAGGGTGTAGCCGTCATGGGTTTGGATATACATCGGTTTTTCACGGGTGAGGGAAAAATTTTTAGTCGCCAGATCAAAGACGCCCGCATCACCTTCGAGGGTCAGCGTCCATCCTCGCGCAGAGTGGATCGTGGCTGAAACCCCTCTCATGTCGGCCCGTTGCTCTTTTTCAAAAACGCGGCCCTGACGTGCGGTCAACTTCCATGCGGGCGCGCCGTCACGGGTTTGCACGAAAGAGAATGGCCCCAGACGGACCTCCGCCTGGGAAACCGCCGAGGGACCCGACATGCGCACCGAAGGGGCCGGCGTTGTATCGGGTTGCAGCAGATAAAACAGAACGGCCAGCAAGGCACTCACGCCACCGATCACCCCTCCCACTCCGGATGCACGCATGGCCGGAATATATCATGAACAGACGTCTTGTGCAAAAAGGCACCCATTCAACTTCAATGTCCCGGTGGCCGCGTTTTCCATCGCCGATGAATCCAGACCCAATGGTCCGGATAGCGGCGCACATACGATTCGATCTTTTGGGTGAACAGGGCGGTGGCATTCAGAATATCTTCCTGCAGATTGCCGGTGCGGGAAAGGTTCAGCGGCGCCTCAATGATAACACGACGCCGATCGCCCTCTCGAACAAAAAAGATCGGCAGCACGGGCGCGCCGGTGCGGAGGGCGATAATGGCCAGCCCCTTGTTCGTGGCGGCAGGCGTACCGAAAAAGTCGACAAAAACGGCGTCCTCCCGCCGTGTATTCTGATCCAGCAGAAAACCGACCACTTCCCCTTGCCGCAGGAGCCGGATGATATCGGGTGCGGCCGCATGTTTATTCAAAACGCGATTGCCACCCCGCTCCCGCCAGGCACAGATCAGGCGATCTAGGTGCGGGTTATCCAATGGACGGGCCACCACATGCAACGGAATGCCGTTCAGGGCCAGCCCCGTTGCCAGCCATTCCCAGTTTCCGAAATGCCCCGTCAGAACGATTACGCCTCGCCCCAGGTTTTTGGCGGATTGGTAATGCGCCAGTCCTTCGATTTTCACCGCTTCCAGAATCTGGGCGTCGGACATGACGGAAGCACGCGTAACTTCGGCGATGGCCCGGCCCAAGTTCATAAAAGCGCCGACAGCAATCTCCCGAAGCGTCGCGTCATCCGGTGCGACCGGTGCGACCGGTGCGGCCCTGCCTGCACCCAGGGCACGCTGAAGGTTGGCATGTGCTACCTTTTGATGGCGGCGGTCAATCTGATAAAAAAGGCGCCCCAGTCGCGCGCCCCAGCGCACCGCCCGGTGAAGGGGGAGCGCCCGAAAGATGAACATCAGGAGGCGAACCACCCAAAACTGCACCCGATGTCGCACGGCAGCATTAGGCATAGCCCCACCCTTTCCGAAGCAGAAGCGGCTCCCATTGTGTCCGCGCTTCACAAAATTGAACCTCCATGCGAAGGACAAAGACTGCCCCGCCGTCGGGGAGCAGCGGCTGGATTTTAACCCCATCCTTCTCGGTGGTCACGATCCGCACATCGCGCCCCGCGCGCCGACTGATTTCTCGCAGATCGGAGGGGGTATAGGGATGGTGATCTTTAAAGCGCATGACCCCTTTGACTTCCGCTCCCGCCCGCGTCAGCAGGGCGATAAAGGACGCCGGATTTCCGATGCCGCAGAAGACAAAAACAGGTCCCTGGGTGAACAGGGCGAGGGGATGGAGCAGGCCCGTCGCCAGATCGACCAGGGAGGAGGGAATGAACCGACAGTGCAGGAGGGGGGTGCGCTCGTTCAGTCCCGTGGGGATTGCGGCGCCCTCTTCGTAGCGCGTCAGGATCACGACATCGGCCCGTTTTATCTCAGAAAGGGGTTCCCGCAGCGGCCCTCGCGGCAGGAGAACGCCATTCCCGAATGGATTCGTCGCATCAATGAGCAATAGATTCAGGTCGCGGTGGAGAGAAAGATGCTGAAACCCGTCATCCAGCAGAATGAGGTCCAGTTTGAATTGAGACAGCAGCCATTGGCACCCCCGATGGCGGTCCTTCGCCACCACAATGGGGACGTTCGGCAGTCGCTGGGCCATCAGGCAAGGTTCGTCGCCTACAGACGCAGCGGGGCGTCCGACTCGCAGGCGGCGTCCGCCCCGCAGTCGGGGTCCGATACCGTCTGAAACCAGCACCACCGGTTCCGAATAATTGCCACCATAGCCTCGGCTGACGATGCCGACGGCATACCCCTGCTGTTGATAGGCTTCCGCCAGAAACATCACCAGCGGTGTTTTGCCCGTGCCACCGACCGTCAGGTTCCCCACGCTCACCACCGTGCAATCCACCCGTCGTGTGGGAATCAGATTTCGCCGATAAAGTCCGACCCGCAAGCGGCAGGCCGCGCCGTAGAGGGTCGAAAGCAGCGTCAGCAACAGAAGAAGACTCTCCGACAGTCCATCCCACGGGGCGGACGCCGCCTGCGAGTCGGACGCCGACTGCGGGTCGGACGCCGACTGCGGGTCGGACGCCGACTGCGGGTCGGACGCCGACTGCGGGTCGGACGCCGACTGCAAATCAGACGCCGACTGCGGAGCGCCTGGCATCCATGGGGCGATGCTATCCATATTTCGCTGCACCGCACCCCGATTGGCCAGCACCACTTGCCAGGCGCGCTCTCCCCGTTTGGCATATTCGGTTGGATGTGCAAACAGCGCGGCCATTTGACGCCCCAGATCTTCTCCGTCGGCCACTTCCAGCCCCCCCCCACACCCTTTCAGGTGATCGGCGATTTCACGGAAGTTAGACATATGCGGCCCGAAAAAAACCGGCTTTTTAAAGGCGGCCGCCTCCAGGACATTATGCCCACCGATTGGCGCAAGACTCCCTCCAACAAAGATCAGGTCGGCAATGGCGTAGAATTCGGCCATCTCCCCCAAGGTATCCAGCAGGATAATCGGCGGTCTCGCTCCCGCGTATTGCGCCAGTTCCGCTTTGCGAATGCAGCGGTATCCGGCCGCCACCACCGCCCGTTCAAGCTGCGTCAGCCGCACAAGATGCCGGGGGGCCATCAGCAGCACCCAGGGGGTCTCCGCCCCGCAGGCGGCGGCTGGCGAGGTCTCAATCAGGATGCGGTAGGCCGAAAGCGAAGCCTCCGCCTCTCCTTCGTGCAGGCTCCCGGCCATCATTAACCGTTCCGTATCCGCCAGACGCAACATGGATCGCAACCGCTGCACATCCACTCCCTTGCCCGTCTCGGATGGGACTGCCTGATCATATTTCATGTTGCCCGTGCAGTGGACACGCACGGGTGGCGCACCCAGGACGCGGATGGCGTCGGCGTCCACCTCCGTCTGCATCAGAAAGCATGACACATTCTCCAATACGGATGAGAAAAAGAAACGGGCCGCGCGATAACGTCGAACGCTCCGATTGGAGAGTCGTCCGTTGACCAGGAGTGCCGGGACACCCCGCGCTCGAAGCGCATGGAGGAAGTTGGGCCAAAGCTCTGTTTCCAAAAAGATAAAAACACTCGGGCCAATATGGCGCAGGGCCGAGCGGACACACATCATGAAATCAAAGGGAAAATAGATGAAAAGATCGACTTCTTTTAAATGCTGTTGCGCGGTGGCCCGCCCCGTAGGGGTGCCGCTGGAGAAGACAATGGCCGCCTGTGGATATTTTTGGCGTATCGCTTGCACAAACAGAGAGGCCGAGAGGGCTTCGCCCACGGAGACGGCATGAATCCAGATGACTTGCTTTCCTCGAACGGTTTCCAAGTCTTCCCGTGAATAGAAACCAAACCGCTGCAAAAAATCGGTGCGATATTCCGGACGCAGGGCCAAGCGCAGCCCCAGAAAAACCAGGATCACCGGCAGCAAAAGGATCGTCAGCAGTTGATATAAAAGGAAGTTTAACAATGAACAATCACGCCACGACCATCCCGTTCGATGAACTTTGAATTATAAAGAAGCCCTCTCAAATTCACAATGCACCGGTGGCGCCCCCTCGCAGGGGTCGCACCCCTCGCAGGGGTCGCCACCCGCACACTGCCTTGACTATTGCCTGAGAAGCTGGATACGATCTTGCCACTCCAACGTCTGCCCCCGTTAGGGCCTGCGCAGAAATAAATCCTATGAACGAACCCTTCACCGAAGACGAACGTAACCGTCTCTCCCCTTTTTTTACCAACCTGGATCAGCCCATCTTTGGCCTGAAGCTCCCCCAGGAGGTGGCGGGGGCGCTCTTCTCCCGCTATAGCCGTTCGACCCAGACCCTGCGCCACATCTTCCTGAATGAATTCCTGGGTACTGACCTTGAAGGGGACCGCCTGTCGGAAGGGGCAGACCCTTCAGGGGAGGCCATTCAGAGGGCCAGGGCGTTTTACGATCGGGTCCTGATCGGTTATGGGGACGACTCGGTGGCCCAGTTGGGGGGAGCGCATGTGGCGTGTGAGCAGGTTTCGAATGTGGCCGCCAACCTCCTGGAAGACGCCCGTATCGGGATGGCCCCGCTGGAGAAATCGACCCGCTATGTCCGCTTTGATCAAAAAGGGGCAGACGGAGAATATCGCTTCCATAGAGAACCCCGGATCATGGCCTCACCCCATCGCGACGCCTATCTTTCGGTCATGCGGCTTCTCTTTGAGACCTACGCCGTCCAACTTTCTCCCATGACGGATTTTGTTGCAAACGCCCTCCCCCTCTCCGCCATTTCCCTGCGGCATCCGCAGACGGGTGAGGCGCTGGCCCACGACGACCTGAACGGCGATCCGGCCTTGTCCAAGTGGGCCGAGGGGGCCTATCGCACCACCCTCCGAACGCATGTCTGCGATCTCTTGCGCGGGTATCTTCCCGCAGCCACCCTGACGAATGTAGGACTGTTCGGCACAGGCCAGGCCTTTGAATATCTCCTGACAAAACTTTATACCCACCCCCTGGGAGAGGCGCAGCAGATGGCCGCCTCAATCCATCGGGCCTTAAATCCCCTCATCCCGTCGTTCGTCAAACGGGCGCACCCCAGTGATTACCTTGCGGCGCTCCATCAGATGGGCCGAGATACGGCCCGTGAGCAGACCGTAACGCTGCCGGTTCAACCCGTGGAAGAAGTGCTTCTGATCGACCATGATGAACAGGCCGAGGAACGGATCATCGCGGCCCTGCTCTATCCCCATGCACAACAGCCACTCTCCCAATTGCGTCAACGGGTGCGGGAAATGTCCTTGGCCGATCGGAAGAAGATTGTGGAGGCCTGCATGGAACCGCGAAAAACCAGGCGGGACAAGCCGGGACGGGCCTGGGAGCAGGTTTATTACACGTTCGACATTCTGGGCAATCTGGGGGCCTACCGCGATCTGCACCGGCATCGTATTCTCACACAGGAGCGACAGGCCTTTACCACAATTCACGGCTACGACACCCCGCCGGAGATTGAGGCCGCAGGCTTTCGTCCGGAGTTTGATCGTTGCATGGAGGCGGCATCTAGGCTTTATGGACAGGTCTACCCCGATCTGCCGGATGAGGCTCAATATGTTGTCCCCTTTGCCTTTCGCGTTCGCTGGCAGATGAAGATGAACCTGCGCGAAGCCATACATATTTGCGAACTACGAAGCCTGCCACAGGGTCATTCCGATTATCGGCGCATCGTCCAGCAGATGTGGCGGAAGATATCCGAAGTTCACCCCACGCTGGCCAACTGCGCAAAATTCATGGATTGGAACAGCTATCACCTGGGCCGCCTTCAGTCTGAGATGCGGACAGAATACAAACGGGCGGCATATTCATCAGGAGACAGGGGAGGATATTCTTGAATGTCTGATGACCAGATCGAACAGCGGCGTCGAAAACTGGCCGCACTCTATGCGGACGGCGTTTCGCCCTACGGGTCCCGTTTCGCGGACAAAACCGCGTTTCGGGAAATCATTGAAAAACACCGGGACGCCACCGGCGAGGCGCTGGAAGCCGCACCCGTGGCGCAGGGCGCGGCCGGTCGGATTGTTGCGTTGCGTCGCTTCGGCAAGGCCGCCTTTGCACACCTTCAGGATGTCAGCGGTCGTCTCCAGGTTTATTTCAAACAAGCCCATCTGAGTGCGTCGGACTTCGATTTGTTTGAGAAGCTGGACCTGGGCGACCATGTCGGCGTCCGAGGGCCGCTCTTTTTAACCAAAACGGGAGAACTCACCCTGAAGGTGCAGCAGTTGACCCTCTTGGCCAAGTCCCTGCGTCCCCTTCCGGAAAAGTGGCACGGCCTCACCGATGTCGAACTCCGATATCGGATGCGCTATGTCGACCTGATCGCCAACCCCGAAGTCCGAGAGGTCTTCGTGCAGCGGGCCAGAATTATCGACCTGATCCGGCGTTTTTTTAACACGCGCCAGTTCGTGGAGGTGGAAACCCCCATGATGCATCCCATTGCAGGGGGTGCTGCGGCCCGTCCTTTCATGACCCATCACAACGCCCTGGACATAGACCTCTACCTGCGGATCGCGCCGGAGCTTTATTTGAAGCGGCTGATCGTGGGAGGGTTCGAGCGGGTTTTTGAGATCAACCGAAATTTCAGGAACGAGGGTATTTCCACCATCCACAACCCCGAATTCACGATGCTGGAATTTTATATGGCCTATGCCGACTATCACGACCTGATGGCGTTGACGGAACAATTATTTTGCGAAATCGCACAGGATCTCTCCGGAGGCCTTCTCCTTCAATATCAGGGAAAACAAATTGACCTGACCCCCCCCTGGCCGCGCCTCCCTTATTTGGATGCTATTGCTAAACGGCATCAGGTGGAACGCACCGATCTGGACGATCCGCAAAAGGCCGCCGCACTTGCAAAAGAGGCGCATCTGGTGCTTCCCGAAAACAGTCCGCTCCATGCGATCTGGAACGCCCTGTTTGAGGCCACGGTCGAACCGGGGCTGACGGGGCCGATTTTTATTACGGACTACCCCACCCCTATTTCCCCATTGGCCCGGCGCCGGGCCGATGCGCCGCATCTCACCGAGCGATTCGAGTTTTATGTCGCCGCGCGAGAAATTGCCAACGCCTTTTCGGAACTCAATGATCCTAACGATCAGCGGACGCGGTTCGAGGCGCAGATGGCGGCGCGGCACGCGGGCGATCCGGAGGCCCATCAGATGGATGAAGACTATCTAATGGCACTGGAATATGGCATGCCCCCCACCGCCGGCTGTGGGATCGGGATTGATCGCCTGGTCATGCTCTTCACCGATCAACATTCAATCCGGGATGTGATTCTCTTCCCGCAAATGAAGCCAGTCGTGAAACCGCCAGTCGGGAGAGATCCCGCTCAGGAGACCTCCCACACATGAACTTTCCCTATGAGTTTCTGATCGGCTTTCGGTATCTCAAGGGGTCACGACATCGCGGGGCTTCCCTCAGCACGCTCATTTCCATCGGCGGGGTTACGGTCGGCGTGGCGGCGCTTATTGCGACGCTGGCCGTCATGACTGGATTTTCGGAAGACCTGCGTCAAAAAATATTGGGCACGACGTCGCATATCGTGATTACCGATCGTACCGGTGCTGAGATATCGAACTATTCTCCCTTACTGCACGATATTGAGAAGACCCCCCATGTGGTGGCCGCCACCCCCTTTGTTTTTCGACAGGTGCTGCTGGCATCGGAGGAGAGCGCGTTGGGCGTGGTGTTGCGCGGCATTGATCCGGAAGGGGAAGGGCGCGTGACCGAAATCGGTCGAAACATGGTGCAGGGAAGCCTAGCCGATTTAACGCGACCCGCCATTCTGGAGCAATCCAACGACACCCCAGATGCCCCGAAGCTGGCTCTGCCGGGCATTATTATCGGAAAGGAATTGGCAGGACGGCTGGGGGTCTTCCGGGGAGACACCCTTCACCTGATCTCGCCTGTGGGGATGACCGGGAAAACGGTTCAAAGCGCCATGGGCGTCACACCCAAAATCCGAAAGTTTTGGGTCTCCGGCATTTTTGATTCCGGCATGTTGGAATACGACGCGTCCCTAGCCTATATCTCAATTCGAGAGGCCCAGACTTTTTTCAATCTATCGGATCGCGTCACCGGCATTGAGGTGAAGGTGGATGATATCTTCAGGGCAGGTCAGATCGCCGATCAGATTCAGTCTCGCCTGGATATTTCTTATCAGGCCCGCGATTGGATGGAGTTAAACCGGAATCTCTTCTCGGCCCTGAAAATGGAAAAGAGCATGATGTTCATCATTTTGGTGCTGATTGTCCTGGTCGCCTCATTTAACATCGTCAGCACCCTAACGATGAACGTCATGGAGAAGGCCAGGGAGATCGCCATCTTAAAAGCCATGGGCGCCAACCGGGAGTCGATCATGCGCATCTTCATGCTGGAGGGGGTGATTATTGGCGGGGCCGGCGTCCTCTTTGGCATTCCGCTGGGTGTGGCCATCTGCATGTTGCTCCAACGGTTCTACAAGCTGCCCGGAGATGTCTATTACCTGAGCTATTTGCCGGTTAAAATTCAGCCTTTTGACGTCATCCTGGTGGCCTGCTCCGCCATCCTGATCGGTTTTTTGGCCACCCTTTATCCATCCAGACGGGCGGCCCAACTCGACCCCGCAGACGCCCTCCGCTACGAATAACGGAGTCGTCATACTTGCGTGTTTCAGCGCAAGACGCAAGAAGGCCTGCCGATCTACACCGGCAGGCCTTCTTTTATTCCTGAATCTGACTGGGAGTACCAGAACTACGGTGTTGCTGGAGGGGCTTCCGCAGGTGGTGCTTCCGCCGCAGGGGCTTCAGCCGGAGGGGCTTCAGCCGCAGGGGCCTCCATGGCAGGGGCTTCCGCTGCAGGAGCCGCCGCAGGAGCCTCTTCTTTGGGACGATCATACGAACAGGCTGCCAAACCTACCGACGCAACCAAAACCATCAAACTCCACTTCTTCATCGTTCACTCACCTCTCTTAAATGCTCAAATAATGACGACCAGAATCGTCACCCATCCCTCGAATCGTATGCGCACCAAACCCGCGCACCCGTAAAGTGTCCTTTTTTTAACATATATTTTTTCAGGATGTCAAGAAAAATTTTATCTGCGGGGTGAGGGTGGGGCCACTTCGTTCGCGTCCCCGTTTCCCTAAGCCGCAATCCGAAAAATGAGCATACCGAGTGCCAGCAACATGACCCCGATACTTAAATTCTTCAGGATTGCTTCTAACCGAAGTCGGTGCGGATGATCCTCCTCCATTCGCTTTACTTCCTTATCGGGGCGCGAGGCGTTGATTTCCACCCGGCTGAGAAGTCCCA
>CAZQIT010000017.1:0-5560 GCA_964592995.1 uncultured Nitrospirota bacterium
AAACCGCTGGTTGGTGGATGCCTTGAGGTCGTCAAGCCGCTGGTTGGTGGACGCCTTAAAGTCGTCAAGCCGCTGATTGAGAGACTTTTGCCCTTCTTTCAATTCCGAAAGGCCTTCAATAATCTCCCGATCGCTGATGCGAGGGGCCACATCCACGGCAAGGGCTGGCGAGAGGATGACGAACAATGACAAGAGAAATACGACGATCTTCATGGGACGCAGTCTAGCGACAATGCGTGAAACCTGTCAAGACCACAATGTTGTATGTCCCCCTGACAAGGGGGGTTTAGGGGATTTTTCTTGTTATAGTGGACCCTCGTTTTCAGACAATAGATTAAGATGGTAACCTGCTGTAATTGGGGGGCAGGTTATGAGTGAAACGAAGCGTAATATTTTTACGGGTGAGTTCAAGGCCAAGGTCGCATTTGAAGCGATCCGTGGTATCAAGACGGTGAACGAAATTGGCCAGGATTATGGTGTTCATCCGACGCAGGTCGGCACGTGGAAGAAGGAGCTGCAAGAGCAGGCTCCCAGCTTATTTGATGCCAAACGCAGTCCGAAACCTGCCGATCCGTCCGCCAACCCGGAACGGCTTTATTCCGAGATTGGGCGGTTGAAAATGGAACTGGACTGGCTTAAAAAAAAGTCTGGGATCAGCCCGTAGAAACGCGCAAGCAGTGGGTCAGCGCCATCGAACCCCTGGCGCTGACTCGTCAATGCGAACTGGCCCGCTCCACGGTCTATGCGCCGCACAGGGCAGCAGAACCGGATGAGGAGGAACTGACGTTGCTGATGTTGATTGACGCCGAATACACCTGGCATCCGTTTTACGGTAGCCGCAAGATCAAGGTTTACCTGCGTGGCTTGGGGTACAAGATCAACCGCAAGCGTGTGCAGAGGCTGATGGGCATCCTGGGGCTTTCGGGTATGGCACCGGGGCCGAGTACGAGCCGCCCACACCCGCAGCATAAGGTTTATCCGTACCTGCTTCGAGGGGTGAATGTGACCCGTCCAAATCAAGTATGGAGTACGGACATCACGTATATCCGACGGGCAGCGTGGGTTTGTGTATTGGGTGGCAGTGATCGACGGGTACTCGCGCAAAGTGCTGTCGTGGCAGTTGTCGAACACGCTGGATCGTGGGTCCTGTGTGGATTGTTTGGAGCAGGCATTGCAGACCCATGGAACGCCTGAGATATTCAACACCGATCAGGGCTGCCCGTTCACCCGCGAAGCGTTTACGGGCGTGCTATTAAAGAAAGGAATCGCCATCAGGGGTCACAGGGGCCTGTCGCGCATTGTATTCATCCTGATCGTTGTGTTACGAAGACGGCCAGATTGATGCCATCATGAGGAGCCGCCATGCCCAAACCGAAATATCACATTATCGTCTGCACCACCACCCGTTCTGCCGGAAATCCACGCGGGTCGTGCGGCGAAAAAGGAAGTCGGGACTTGCTCCCGGCGTTTTTTGAAGAGATGGAGAAGCGCGCGCTCTTCGGGCAGATTCTGGTGACGGAATCCAGTTGCATGGGGCCTTGTCCGATCGGCCCCGCCGTCATCGTTTATCCCGACGGCGTCTGGTATAAGGGGGTGGCCCCTTCGGATGTGACGGAGATCATGGAAGAACATATCACGCACGGGCGGCCCGTGCAGCGGCTGATTATTCCGGATGAAACGTGGGGATAACGGGGGAATCGGCGTACAGGCGCTAAGGCGCTAAGGCGCTAAGGTGTATCGGCAATGTGGGTGCGGCGCACCGGCCCGCCGTAGACGGCGAAGACCTTTTTGCTTTGCCGGACATGGTAATGCGCCCAGGCGTTGGGTGCGCCATCATAAAAGGCCTCCGGATCGGCACCCGTGGCGTTGAGATAGTCCGGCTCTGAAAGCCCTGCGTCCAACGCTTCGAACAACAGGCATTCCGTGGTAAACCCGTTCCCCTTCAATGCGACACGAGATAAAAGTTTAAGTATTTCTTCACTATTTGTGAGGATTACGGGTTCCATGTGATGGCTTCCTTGTTTTTGCTCGTGCCGGCATCTTGCCAAATGGCGGCCTTATTGGCTTCCGGACCTGGTCATTGGCCACTGACCGCTGATCCCTGACTGCTGGCCCCCGACCTCTGTCTTCTCTCTTGCCAAATGGCGGTCTTGCTGGCTTCCGGACCTGATCACTGGCCACTGACCGCTGATCCCTGACTGCTGGCCCCCGACCTCTGTCTTCTCTCTTGCCAAATGGCGGCCTTGTTGGCTTCCGGACCTGGTCACTGGCCACTGACCGCTGATCCCTGACTGGCTTCCGGCCCTGATCACTGACCACTGACCGCTGATCCCTGACTGGCTTCCGGCCCTGATCACTGACCACTGACCGCTGATCCCTGACTGGCTTCCGGACCTGATCACTGGCCACTGACCGCTGACCACTGACCACTGACCGCTGACCACTGGCCACTGACCGCTGATCCAGTCTCCTCTCTTTGAAGGTTCGTCTCTCCTGAGTGCTGACCCCAACTTCTCGGCTGAACGGCACACGCGCGGGTCTTCTCGCCTGATCCCGATCTGCGCTCTTGCTGACCACTGATCCCTGACTGTGGCCTTCCTGATCGACCTGTTTCTGGAGCCTTGTAACTTCTTCTGACGTTAAATGGCGATAGGCCCCAGGAGACATATTCCCTATTTTTAAAAAGGCGTAGCCCACCCGTTTGAGCTTGTTCACCGGATGTCCGATTTTCTCCATGACCTTACGGATCTCTCGATTCTTCCCTTCGTGAAGCGTTACTTCCAGCCAACTATACCCTTCCGTTTCATTGAGCCGCTGCACCTGACACGAGGCGGTACGACCGGTCGGAATGGAGATGCCGCCCGCAGCCACCTTTTGTAGCTTGGCTTCTGTGAGATGGCCGCTGACCTTGACCCAATAACGCTTTTCCACTTCGTGACGGGGGTGCATGAGTTTCTGGGCCAACTCCCCGTCATTGGTCAATAACAGAAGCCCCTCCGAGGCGTAGTCCAATCGACCGACGGGATAGACCCGTTCGGTCACGCCAACGACCAGGTCCATGACGGTCGGACGCCCTTGCGGGTCATTCGCCGAAGTGATGTAGCCTTTGGGTTTATTCAAAAGCAGATAGACAGACCGGGTCTGCGGCGCAATCCGCTTACCGTGGACTTTGACATGGTCTCGCGCCGGATCAACCTTCGTCCCCAGTGTGGTCACCACGGCGCCATTCACCGAGACAACCCCCTCCACAATCAAGGCTTCCGCGTGCCGCCTGGAAGCGATCCCGGCTTGTGCTATGGTTTTTTGCAATCGTTCTGTCATCGAATTTTAAACAGCCCAGCCAGGATCATGGAAAGAATAATGGCAACCAGGACAAACAGGACGCACCCGCAGCCCCAGCGATTGACGGCCTCAACATCCTGTGAGACAGACCGCTTCGGAAGTTTTCTCTTAATCAATGGAAGGTGCTCGGCATGGGTGGATGAATCGTTCAGGCGTGCAGGTCTACGGGAGTTAACCAGTCCGGATGCCCTGTGTCTCGGCCATGAACAATGTCAAAGAAGGTTTTTTGAAGGGTCCGGGTAATTGGACCTGGCTCCCCCTGGCCAATCCGTCGGCCATCCACCTCGCGAATGGGAGTGACCTCCGCCGCCGTACCGGTAAAAAAGGCTTCATCGGCTAAATAGAGATCGTCGCGCGTGAAGCGCTCCTGAATAACGGGAATCCCCTTCTCCCGCGCCAGACAAATCATGGCGTCTCGCGTAATACCTCCCAGAATAGAGGTCATGGGAGTGGTCTGGAGCAGGCCATTTTTGGCGATAAAAATGTTTTCGCCGGGCCCCTCCGAAACATATCCATCCACATCCAATAACAGCGCCTCGTCAAAACCAGCCTCTTTGGCCTCTCGCTTGGCCAATTGGGAATTGACGTAATACCCGGTGACTTTGGCGCGGGTCATGCTGATGTTGACATGATGTCGACAGAAGGAGGAAATGCAAACTCGAATGCCGCGCTTTAGACCTTCTTCTCCCAGATAGGTGCCCCACGGCCAGGCGGCAATCGAGAGATGAATGGGGTTTTCATTAACATAAAGCCCCATCTCCCCATAGCCGATAAACGCGATTGGACGGATATATCCCGCCTCTAGGTGATTGACACGAACAGTCTCAAGGATTGCCTGTTCGATCTCCTTTTGAGAGAACGGCACCCTCATCTTGACCACATGCGCGGAACCCAAGAGGCGTTCGACATGTTCCCGCAGGCGAAAAATCGCGCTACCGGAAGCCCCCTTGTAAAAACGGATACCCTCGAAAACGCCCAGACCATAATGAAGGCTATGGGTCAGGACATGGACGGAGGCCTCTTTCCAGGGAACCATCTTGCCGTCCATCCAAATATACGCGCTCTCCGTCAACATGGCCTGCTCCTCATTTATTCTCATCCGTGGACGCACGGAAGCCGATCAAGCGAAAACCAAAAAAGATCACAATGCCAGTCAAAAGCAGGGTGTACGCGCTAAAAACCCAGAAGACGACGGCGCGGTTTTGAAAAAGTGCATGACCGACATAAAGCAGCACGGCGGCGCCCACCATGCAAACAAAAATCAAAAGGCCCAGCGCCAGGTTCCGCTGCGTTGGCGTCATTCCATGCCCACAAAAAAAAGACGGTCAGAAAGAGATCGGATTGTTTCACACTACAGGTCTCTTTGGCAAGACCCACGGCTAATACTGTTATCCCAAAGTAGAAATGTCCGGTTTTTAGCAAAGCGAACATGTCCGGTTTTCATGTTTGTGAATGCAGCGGCGACCAGAAGGGACTTCGTTTACTACAGTGGAACTCTCCGTCAAGACAACAACGTGCTGAGTTTAAGATGGTAACCTGCTTCGTGCAGCAGGTTACCATCTTAAGTTATTGCCTGAAAATCGGGGTCCACTGTCTTATATTGACGGTGCACTCACCGGTTTCCGTCTGCCCAGATGACCATGGTGGACACTGTCTGCCCATCTCCTAAATCACGCCGATACCGTTCAATCCGCCCATCACGAGACCTGCGAACCCGTTCACCCCATTCCGCTGGCACATCAAAATGCTGCGATCCCAATGCCGCCTGGCCCGTGGTTTGACCGACCGTGGTCGTCGTGTCAAGATGCGTGTAGATGATCTCCAACTCCTCGTAATCATGCGCGTTCGGATGTTGGTTCAACGTCGGATCGCTTGAGTAATCCATGCACGTTCCAAGCGGTGGATTACTGGAGTCCTCGTCCTGGTGGTCCAGACCGAACGCGTGGCCGACCTCCTGACACATAACGAGGTTCCTCCACGCCGTGGTATTGTACGCCGCAGTGCTGAAATAGGTGTCGTTGAGTTTCACCGTCGCCTGCGTGATGTGGCTGTCGCTTCCGGCCCATATCTGTGCCAGACCCAGCCAGCCGTTGTTGCCATAGCGTGCATTACAGACTTCCACCCGTCCACTCACCCCCCGACAAGACCTCGGCGATGTCCCACCGGCCACGACGGTCGTATCCAACATGATGGAGGTGCTCCAGTCGGCCGACGTGGT
>CAZQIT010000018.1:0-19744 GCA_964592995.1 uncultured Nitrospirota bacterium
GAGAGCCGTGAGAAGTTTTTAGAGTTGCTGGCCCAAACCCTATCCCGCTATAACTGGATATGTCACGCGTATTGCCTTATGGATAACCACTATCACCTGATGATCGAGACACGGGAGGCAAATCTAAGCTTAGGCATGAGGCATTTAAACGGGGTGTATACGCAGTGGGTGAATAGGAGATATAAACGAGTCGGGCATGTGATGCAAGGAAGATTCAAAGGGATATTGGTAGAGAAAGAGAGACATTTATTAGAACTGACACGGTACGTGGTTCTGAATCCAGTAAGGGCAAAGATGGTGGAGAGACCAGAGGAATACCGATGGAGTAGTTATTGCGGGACGGTGGAATATAAGCAGAAGATGTTGTGGTTGCAAACGGATTGGATATTGGGCCAATTTGGAGATAATAAAGGTAAGGCTGTTCAAGGGTACAAGGAATTTGTACGGGAAGGAATGAAGAAGAAGGATAATCCATGGGACAACCTAACCGGACAAATCTATTACGGGAGCAAGGCGTTTATAAAAGGGATAGAGATAAAGGGGAAAGATGAGGCGTTAAGGGAGATACCCAGAAAGCAAAAGTTAGCGGTAAAGAGAGAACTCGAGGAGATCGTGAAAGAGGGTAGTGGGAAAGAGATATTGGAAGCGGTGAGGGAAGGCTTTAATCAAAGAGAGATTGCGGGATATCTAGGAATTCATTACAGTGTGGTAAGCAGGCGGTTAAAGAAGGAAGAGACTAAACAATAAACAAGACTTGACCCCGCTGTCCTTAAGCTGTGTATGAGTTAATTAGGGATGGTGCTAGTACACTGTCTAAGTGTGGAGCTCCTGCTTTAAGCGTTCATGAATCCATATTTTTAAAAGGGGTTGTCGAGAGACACCCATTTTGTCTGCGATTTGGTCAATCTGCGCGACAACGTATTGAGGCAAGGCCAGATTGATCTGCTTAATCGGGGTGCGAATAACAACCCCTCTTTCTAAAATATCCTCTGATATATCTGCGGTTTCTAATGCCATATCCATTTCAGTCACGGTCTTATATTGTCTCGAAGAATGCTTTTTCTTCATTTTTTCTTGCCCTCCTAACAGAGATAATCCTTATCTTTTCACCCCGTCTTGTCCATATCGCAACATAGAGTTTGTTGTCTATCATGCCTACCGTGGCACTTCTGAACTCACCATCAGAATGCGCGATATTCTCAATTTCCACACATGTACCATCCCAAATAGCAACCGCTTCCTCAAATGAAACACGATGTTTTTTATGATTTAAAACCCCCTTGGCTCGATCCCACTCGAATTTCATATCTTATTTATATCCTTTCCATATATTTTTATCAACTCCAAGTGGGACCATAGGGTCAAGTCTTGCAATATCGTATTTGTTCGCCACCACGTTCAGAAAACGCCGCGGCTCAGCCAGTCGGGTGGACAGCATCACGGCGTACCCGCGTTCAAAGTTAGGGGTATGGGCTTCACTCATTATAATGAGTATTATTACTCAGTACAGTGAGTAAAATAAAATCACCCGATTCAGACTTGAGGTAGTCAGTGTCAGATATCCCTACTGTTCACTTATCCGTTCATGGTGAGACTGTCGAACCACATACACACCAAATAAAGCCCTTCGACAAGCTCAGGGTGAACGGTTGAGGGATAAGTGAACAGTATTGGGTCAGATATCCCTACTTTATCTCAACGCAGGTGATAAGGGAAGTCTAAACGATGGAAGATTCATTCTCGCCCGAGGCTACGGATGAGGCGATTTGGCGGGAGCGGGCGAAGGCGCGCCTTTTGAGGGGCAGTCCCTGGTGGCGGCGAAAATGCGCGCGCGGCATCTGTCATTATTGCAGTTTGCAGGGCAAACCGGCCGATCTGACGATGGATCACCTGATCCCCCTCATTCGGGGTGGTCAGAGCGTGAAGGGTAACCTCGTTCCCGCTTGCAAGACATGCAACAACAAAAAGCGAAATCGGCTTCCCACGGAGGGGGATTTCTTTGATTGACGCCTGTGGCGTGGACGATATCCGCCCCCCATACTGTTCACTTATCCGTAAACCGTTCACCCTGAGCTTGTCGAAGGGCTTGTTTGGTGTGTATGTGGTTCGGACAGGCTCACCACGAACGGATAAGTGAACAGTATGGGGTCTGCCCCCCTATTTAGATCGGATTATTTTTACTTTTTTAATCACCACGCTGGTTTTGGGCTTGTCCTGTGGGTCTTTTTCGACATGGGAAATTTTGGGGACAAGCTCCAGCCCTTCGACCACCTGCCCGAAGATCGTATGGCGATTGTTGAGCCAGGGGGTCAGTCCATCGGTAATAAAGAACTGGCTGCCATTTGTGTTGGGGCCAGAGTTGGCCATCGCCAAGCGTCCGGGCTGATCGAATTTCAGTCCCGATGCGAATTCATCTTCAAATTGATAGCCCGGCCCGCCCATGCCGCTGCCCATCGGATCGCCCCCCTGGATCATAAAGCCGGGAATGACCCGATGAAACGTGAGGCCGTCATACAAGGGTTTTTTGACCTGTTTCCCCGTCTTGGGATCTGTCCATTCCTTTGTCCCTTCGACCAACCCCACAAAATTCGCCACGGTCTTGGGCGATTCTTTCTCAAAAAGCTGCAAGGTGATGGTGCCCTGGGTGGTTTCCATGACGGCATATAAACCCGCAGGGAGTTTCTTCTCCGCAGCCGACACGTCCACCGCTAAACCCAATACCACGACCATCAATAACAGAGATGTACCACTCATTCTTCCTCCTCGGATTGTGGTCTCATCCATTATTCTATGGATGAGACCTATGATTGTTTGGAGCGATTCTGGAACCGCCCCGGCTGTTACGGGATAAGACCCATCTGCGGGTTTGCGGCGTGGCCGTCGCTGTCGAAGACCCGCACTGCAACCCCAAAGTCCGTCCCGCCATCGGTGGAACGGGCCAGGTAAATGTCATTGCTACCGGTGGTGTCATCTCCCCATGTGATGAAGAGGGTGCTGCTCGACAGGGCCGCATGAGGGCTGGAAGATTCCCCTGCGGTATTGGAAACATTGATCGGCACTCCAAAACGGGCCCCCGCATCCGTGGAATAGGCCGCAAAAATATCACTTGCGCCAGAGGTATCGTCCATCCAGGTCATCAGAAAGGTCCCTTCGCCCGGGGTCAATGTCGAAAAGGAAGCCGTCCCACTGTTAGAGAGATTGAGGGGGCCACCGAAGGTCTCCCCGCCATCTGTGGAGTGAGCTGTGAAAACATCGCCGTCCTCCTCCTCCCAGGCAATAAGTACATCGTTCCCTTCGACAGCGATCTGAGGGGAGAACGCCGCCACATTGCTGTTGGAAATCATTCGGAACGCATCGAAGGTCGCCCCGTCATCGGTGAAGCGGGCGGCCACAATATCGTCCCCTTCTTCCCATGTGATCAGAACGGTGTGACCCGATATGCCCGATCGAGGGTTGAAAGACTCCACGCCCGCGCTGTTGTGGAACAGTCCAGGCGGGAAAGTTCCTCCACCATCCGTAGAGCGCATCATAAAAATATCATAGCTTCCGGGTGTATCGTCCGCCCAGGTGAGCATCACGATACCCCCCTCAATCACCAGATCGGGAATGGAGGAATCGCCAAGGGTATTGGATTGATTGACCGGCGGGTCAAAGGTGACACCGCCGTCGATGGAACGGGCTGTAAAAATTTCACCGAGGCCGGAGACATCCTCTACCCAGGCCGCCATGACGGTACTCCCTTCGATCGCAAGCTTGGGCGCAGAGGCGGCCCCGCTGTTGGAGAGTTTAACGGGATTGCCGAAAGTCACGCCACGATCCCCAGAATGAGTCAAAAAAATATCGCGAATTGTTCCATTATCTTCTTCCCAGACAATGAGAACGGTTTCGCCCTCGACCACAAGCTGCGGTGCAAAGGCGGCCCCACTGTTGGAGCGATTGACGGGATCGCCAAAAGTTACCCCGTCATCGGTGGAGCGGGCCACGAAAATATCACCGTCCTCTACCCAAGTGATGACCACATTGGATGCCAATGTCGTTGAGGTGAAGGTGGCGGTGCAGATATTGCCATGATCGCCGAGGGTGAGGGAGACCGGTGAGACGGTGCCTGCGCAGTCGCCCGACCAGCCAGAGAAGACCGAGTTGGAATCCGGCGTGGCCGTCAGCGTCAGGGCGTCTCCTTCGTAATACCAGTCTTGACAGCGCGACCCACAGTCAACTCCCCCCTCTTGTGCCCCTGGAATCTTGTTTTTATCGGAAACGGCTGTAACCGTCCCCCTGCCCGACCCCTTTTTTTTGACGGTCAGCAACTCCACGCCCGAATCGCCCACACCACAGGCCGCCAGCAAAAAAAAGGCAAGTACGAGCACCACCGGTAGCCGCTCCCGTTTCCGAATCGCTCGCACGAACACCCTGAATCGCATGTCGCCCTTATTTGGAACAAATGCCGCAAACTATAACGCGGCGCGCATTGTAGCGGATGCCGCATGATAAAACAATGCGTGTCCTGCCGCCTCAAGCAGGCTGTTTCAGGTCGTCCAAGACTTCCAGTACCGTTTTGTAGCGCGCGGCCTTCGTTTTTTCCAGGCATTTGAGAATGAGACGGTCCATGCGGACTGGCAGGGTTGGATTCAGAGACTTCGGAGAAGGGGGCGGGGTGTGGAGGTGATGGTGAAAGATATCGCCCTGAATAAACGGAGGAC
This sequence comes from uncultured Nitrospirota bacterium, assembly GCA_964592995.1. Taxonomy (GTDB): domain Bacteria; phylum Nitrospirota; class Nitrospiria; order SBBL01; family CAZOFZ01; genus CAZOFZ01. The sequence continues at coordinate 4,701 of CAZQIT010000018.1, forward strand.
GACCCGCCACCATTCGGAAGAAAATACATCCCAGGGCGTAAATGTCGGCCTGCTGATCCACCCCTTCACCCAGAATCTGTTCCGGTCCCATGTAGAGGGGTGTCCCTTTGACGGCAGTCTTATCCCCGATGGATTCACTCATTACCTTTGCAAGACCAAAATCGGCAATCTTGGCGGTGCGGTCCTGCGTCAGCATGATGTTTGCGGGTTTGAGGTCCCGGTGGATGACATTCCGGCTGTGCGCGTAGGCGACGCCATCACAAATATCCTGCATCATCGGCATCAGCTCTTCCAGGGGCGGGGTGTGTTTTTCCAGATATTCTTTTAAACTACCGCCATCCACAAACTCCATGGTGATAAAAACTTCATCTCCGTTCATGCCGGTGTCAAACAGGGTCACAATATTGGGATGGTGAAGCGCGGCGGCGGTTTGCGCCTCCTGCATGAAGCCCTTGAGTATCTCCTCATTGTCGCGGATGGCCGGCGGAAGCACCTTATAGGCCACCACGCGCTTCAACAGGGTATCTTCCGCCCGATAGACGACCCCCATCCCCCCTTGTCCGATCTTCGCAAGAATCGTGTATCGGTCTGTGCCAGCCTGTCTTCCCCCCGGATCCCGCTTTTGAGCGGTCTCTCTCTGGAGCGCCGCATGTTTTTCTTTCACCGCCATGGTTCGACTTCGGACATCCCGATAACTGAGTTCCTCGGCCATGATCTTTTCATAAAAACCCTGTGCCTTTTCGAGGTCGCCATCCACCTCATAAATCTTCGCCAGTTCATAATAAAATTCCAGATTCCGTGTGGAAATGGAATTTTGTGAGATGATTTTCTGAAATCGTTCCCGCGCCGCCTCGGTCATTCCCTTCGCAATCAGAAATTGCCCCAACAGGAGCGACACCCGGTGATAATCCATGGCGTGTTCGTCCACCTTTTGAAGACAGGAGATGCCCTGCTCAAGCTGGCCCAATCGCTGAAACAGGATGGCGGCGTCATAGTGCTGTTCGGCTAACGCGTAGGTCGTTGCCGCTTTCTCCCACTCTTCCCGTTGGGAGTAGAGATCGGCGGCCATTTTGAATTGGCCCTCCCGTTCATAGGCGATGGCTGCAGACGCCGAATCGCCGATGGCCAGGAACAACGCTGCGGACCGTTGGTATTCTCCGGCATTCATAAACGCGGTGGCGGCTTTGGCCGGATGGTTTGCCCGTTCGTACATCTCGCCCGCTTCGTTCCAGCTTTCGCCCTGTTCAAACCGTTGGGCGGCAGAAAGTGCGTTGCCCTCTTCCTGGAATTTTTTGGCCATCGTCCGATGGCCCTGTTTGGGATCACCCAGCATCTCATACAGCCGCGCCGCTTCTTCAAACATCTGTCCGTCCAAATAATATTGTGCTGCGGCTTCCGTTGCGCCGGCCTTCATGGCGGCATCGGCGGCCTGAAGGGGAAGTCCACCCGCCGAAAATATTTCCATTGCTTTTTGAAACTGCTGCACGCTCAGGTAAAGTTCGCCGCTTCGACGAGCCGCCTTTTGCGCCTGCTCGCGCACTTCGGGGGGAGCACCCTCCCCCCTGTTCTGTTTTTGAAAGTAGAGGCCATACAGGTGTGCGGCCCGCTCCGGATCATGGGCCGCCTCATGGAGGGTTGCGGCCTTCACGAGATTACCGGCCCTCTCCTGCTGGATCGCCGCTTCCCGATATTGTTTCCCTTTTTCGTACATGTCGCCCGCCTGGGCATATTTCTTGACCGCAAGATAGGCCGCAGCCGCCTGGGCATATTGTCCGCTCCGTTGAAACAGGGCAGATGATTTTTCAATATTTTTGGCCAGATTGTAAAATTGTGCCGCCTGCGCCCACTGCTTGTCCTGTTCGTAAATACGGCCCACCTGCTCGTAGGCCTTCGCCTCCTTATAGGCTTCAATCGCCTGATCCAGATTGCCTGCCTGCTCAAAAAGCGCCCCCGCTCGCGCCGGATCGTTCGCTTTTTTGGCCTTCTCCGCCGCCCTGAGCAGGCCCGATTTGGAAAGACCCGTCTCCGAAGCCAACTGTTTTCGGATCAGCGTGACGCCTGCGTAAATCAGGCCGACCAGGGCGGCGTAGCCGATCCATCTTGTGAGGGAAATGGATGACAAAACCGCGCGCAAAAAGAGCACGGGGTTATCCAGCACCTGTTCCAGACTCCACGCAGCATCCACATTATATCCTGGACAATTTGTTTCTGAGGAAGTGATCAGCCAGCACCAGCGCCATCATCGCCTCGGCAATCGGCACGGCGCGCAGGCCGACGCAGGGATCATGCCGCCCCCGTGTTGAAATTTTCGCCGGATCTCCGTGGAGATCGATCGTCTCCTGTTCGATGGCGATGGAAGAGGTGGGTTTGACGGCCAGACGCACCACAATCGTGTCACCATTGGAAATGCCGCCCAGGATGCCCCCCGCATGGTTTGTTTTAAATCCCGCAGGCGTGAGCGCGTCACAGTTCTGGCTCCCCCGCAGTTCGACCACCCCGAAGCCTGCCCCGATTTCAACCCCTTTGACGGCGTTGATGGACATCATCGCCGCAGCCAGAACGGCATCCAGTTTATCAAAAACAGGCTCCCCCCATCCTGGCGGCACACCCAGCGCGACCACTTCCAGCATCGCCCCGATGGAGTCCTTCTCTGACTGTACCTGGTGAATGAACCGCTCCATCTCCATCGCCGCCTCCGCATCGGGGCAAAAGAGGGCATTTTGGTCGATCTGGGCGTAGTCCACTGTTTTGATTTTGACCGGACCGACCTGAGTCACATATCCGATGATGCGGACCCCTTCCTGCGCCACGATTTTTCGGGCAATGGCCCCCGCCGCCACGCGCGCAACCGTCTCCCGCGCCGAAGCGCGTCCCCCCCCTCGATAATCCCGAAATCCATATTTTTTAAAGTAGGTATAATCGGCATGACCGGGGCGGAATAGGGTTTTGATCTGTTCGTAATCTTTGGACTTGGCGTCTTCGTTTTGAATGAGCAGTGCAATGGGCGTTCCGGTGCTTCGGCCTTCAAACGTTCCGGAGAGGATTTGGACGCGGTCGGATTCCCGGCGTTGTGTCACCAGCCGACTTTGTCCGGGTCTGCGGCGATCCAGATCCTTTTGAATCTCCGCCTCCGACAGGGGAAGCCCCGCCGGCGTGCCATCCACAATGGCCCCCAGCGCAACGCCGTGGCTCTCACCAAAGGTCGTTGTCCGAAAGAGTTGTCCGAACGTATTACCGGCCATGAGACCTCATGGGTCAAAAGTTCAGGATGGGAAAGGGCTACCGTGCCCACTTCAGGGTGCAGCCGACGGCGTGCGTTTCCGGGGGGGAGACCGCATCGCCCGCAAGAGCGGCCCGGAGGGCGTTTTGCAGGTCGTGTGTGGTGACCTGTTCCGGATGTTGCCAGTTGTCGTCAATCCGACCCGTGTACTGCAATCGACGTTCGAAATCCAGCAGGAAAATTTCCGGTGTGTAATGAGCGCCATAGGCGTTGGCCACCGTCTGTTGCGCATCCCGCAAATAGGGGAAATTATATTCCTGTTCCCTGGAGCGCTGCACCATATGGGGAAAATCGTCTTCGGGGTGATAGACCGTTTCGTTCGCATTGATGGCCACCAGCGCCACCCCTTGCGGGGCAAATTCGTTTTGAATGGCAATCATGCGGCCCTCGTAGGCCTGTACATAGGGGCAGTGATTGCAGGTGAACATCACCACCACGATTTTTCGATCTTTGAAGTCGGCCAGCGTATAGGTTCGGTCATCCACGCCGGGCAGACTGAAGTCGGGGGCGACGGCCCCGATGGCCAATCGTGTTCTTTGCATTATCGGTCTCCTAACGGTGCCCGTCCGTATTGACGACGCGCAACCGTGGCTTCAAATAAAAAGTGATAAACTTCGGCGTGCCGCTTGGCCTCCCAGAGGTCGCGCCCCCAGATATAGGCCCCGTGATCCCGCACCAGAATGCAGTGCGATCTTGCAAAAGGGGGCAGATCAAGCAAGGCATCAATCCGTTCGACCAGTTCCGCCTCTCTCGGCGTATTGCGGACCACGGCCACGACATGGCGGTCCGTATTGGCCCCCCCGGAAAGACCCTTCAGCATTTCAAGGTCATGGAAAACCACCCGATCTGCTTTGCCCGCAAGGTCTGCGGCCAGGACGGCTGACAAGGCGTGGGTGTGCAGCACCGATCCGGCACCGCGCCGGTTAATGATGACCGAGAAGATGCCACCGCATTCGGAAGGACAGAGGGCCTGATTTTTGGGCGCGCGCACGACGGCACCGGTCTGCGGATCCATCACAAAAAGATCCGAAGGAATAACCCGCTCTTTGTGGACGCCGGTGGGGGCCATCAACACCCGATGGGTGTCCAGCGTGGCGCAGATTCCGCCGCCTGTTCCGCTAAACCAGCCTTTGGCATAGTACACCGCCAAAAATTCGCAGAGGGTCTTGCGCAGGGCCGTCTCGGAGGGTCGTGTCTGCATCATCCGGAATGTAACGTGCTTCCTAAAAGGCGATCAATTCTGAATAATCCCGCCGCCGACAACCGTGTCATCCCCATAAAAAACGACCGATTGTCCGGGGGTGATGCCCCGCTGAGGCTGTGCAAACCGGAGTTGCACCCGATCTTCCGTGTGGGGGATCAGCGTCGCTTCCGCTGCCGTCGCGCGATAACGAATGCGGGCCGCCACCTTCATCGGCGCATCCGGAATCGCTGCGCCCCAGACCAGATCCGTGCAGGTTAGCTCCGAACCCAGTAGCGCATCTTCTGTTCCGACCACCACCTGTCGTTTTTCGGGATCGAGGTGGGTGACATACAGACGTTCATCGGCGGAGACGCCCAGGCCACGGCGTTGTCCGATCGTATAGAGCGCCACCCCCGCATGGGTTCCCAGCACCGCCCCGGATTCGGAAATAATTTCTCCGGGGGCACGGGCCTCGGGCCGCTGCGAAAGCAGAAACTCACGATACCCTTTTTGGGTGACAAAGCAGATTTCCTGACTCTCCAGAATATCTTCATAGGGGAGACCCAACTTTGCCGCCCTCTGATAGACCTCTGTCTTGTTCATCTCCCCCAGCGGAAAAAGGGTGGCGGCCCGCTGCGCCTGATTGAGGCGATACAAGAAATAGCTCTGATCTTTCTGGGCGTCGATCCCCTTTAGCAGGGCATATCCGCCGCACGCCGGTTGGTATTGAATGCGGGCGTAATGTCCCGTTGCAATATAATCGGCCCCAAGCTCGCGGGCCACCTGCAGCAGCCGACCAAATTTCATCCGTTCGTTGCAGCGCACACAGGGGTTTGGCGTTTGGCCCAGAAGGTAGGTGTCACAAAAGTCGTCGATAATTTCGCGCTGAAATTCGGCCTGAAGATCAATGGAATGATGGGGGATTGAGAGCTGTTTGGCAACATGGCGAGCCAGTCCGACCTTGCAGCAGGAACGGTCCTGCCACGGCTTTTCATCATCCCCTTCGTCTTTCCAAAGGGTCAGGGTAACGCCGATGACGCGGTATCCCGCTTCCTGAATGAGTGCGGCCGCCACGGCAGAGTCCACCCCGCCGCTCATGCCGACCACCACGGTTTTGTCCTTCATCGGCACGGATTTCCTCCCTGTTACAATCCCACGGCCCTACCTCCCCTTACCCCTCCTTGTAAAGGAGGGGATTCCTCCCCTTATGAAGGGGAGGTTAGGTGGGGTAGAATGTATCGCTAACTTTTGCAACTTGACCCTACGTCAGTTTTTCCAATAGCCGATCCAGCTCTTCCGGTGAGTAGTACTCGATTTGGATGACCCCGCGTCCGCCCTGATCGGTAATGCGGACGCGCGTCCCCAATGCGTGCCGAAGCCGCTGCTCCATATCGACCTGATTCGGGTCAACCCGTGCAGAAGTCGGCGCCGCAGGCTTCCGTCCGCCCTCTTTTTTGTTCTGCCGCACCCAGGACTCCGCCTGGCGAACCGACAGCGCCCGGTGCTTGATCTGTTCTGCCGCCCGCAGTTGCGCAGCGGTGTCCGAAAGCGAGAGGATCGCCTTGGCATGTCCCGGTGTCAGACGCCCATCGGCCACATCGTTCCACAAGTCCTTTGGCAGTTGGAGCAGGCGCAGGAAGTTGGCCACCGAAGAGCGATCCATCCCGATGCGGGCGGCGATGGCCTCCTGGGTCATCGAAAAATCCGAGACCAGTCGGCCGTAGGCCTGCGCCTTTTCGATGGGGTTTAAATCTTCGCGTTGCAAGTTTTCGAGCAAGGCCCATTCCATCAGATCCTGTTTCTGCACCGCTTTGATGACGGCGGGAATCTTGGAGAAGCCCGCCAGACGCGCGGCGCGCCAGCGTCTCTCTCCGGCAATCAGTTCAAACTGTCCATCCACTTCGGGACAAACGGTCACGGGCTGGATCAACCCGTGCTGTTTTAAGGAGGCCGCAAGCGAAGCAAGGGCCTCCGGATCAAATTTCTGCCGGGGCTGGTATCGGTTTGGAATAATCGCTTCGACATCCAGTTGACGAAGTCCGGCTTGTTCTTCCGTCCCTTCCTGATCCGGGGGGAAGAGTGAGGACCAGCCCTTCCCCGCTTTTTGGGTTTGGATGAAGTCCTTGCCCAATGCCTTACGCTGCACGTTCCAATACCTCCTGCGCCAGCGCCAGATAGGCCTGCGCCCCCCGTGAGACGGCGTCATAAAAGAGGACCGGTTTCCCGTGGCTGGGGGCCTCGGCCAGGGTGACATTGCGAGGGATGGCACCCTTGAAAACCTGCTCCTTGAAAACGGTACGAACCTGCTCGGCCACCTGCTGGTTTAAGTTGTTGCGGCCATCAAACAGGGTCAACAGAATTCCCAGAATGCTCAGTCTGGGATTGAGGCTCCGCCGTACTCTGGCCAGGGTTTGCAGCAGTTGTTTAAGCCCCTCCATGGCGTAATACTCACACTGCATCGGGATCAGGAGTGAATGCGCCGCAGTCAGGGCATTGATCGTCAAAAGACCGAGTGAAGGGGGGCAGTCGATGACCAGAAAGTCATACGTATCAATAACCGCCGCAAGACGGGTTTTTAAGATCGTCTCCCGTCCGGCCATGCCGACGAACTCCACCTCCACGCCCGCCAGATCTCGATGTGCGGGGAGAAGGTCCAGAACGGGGGTGCGCAGGCTCTTTTCCGAGAGCGGGAACTGCGGGGAACGGCCCCCATCCGGGTCTTCTGGTGTGGAAGCGCCAAATCCCGGAATCTGCGGCCTGATCGTCAGATCGGAGATCGGTTTGCGGTCGAGGAGCAGGTCATAGACGCTGCCCGAAAGCGTGGTCGAGTCGATTCCCATCCCGCTGGTGGCGTTGCCCTGCGGATCCAGATCAATGAGGAGCACCCGTTGCTCTGCCACGGCCAGCGAGGCGGCCAGATTCACCGCCGTGGTGGTTTTCCCCACACCCCCTTTTTGATTGGCGACCGCAATAATCCGTCCCAATGATTCGCCCATCTCCACCGTCTGATCAGCCCGACATCCTACCCGATTGTGTCGGTGAAGAACAAGCGGCCGCAGAGGCATCTCCGATCGCTGTCCGGATGTTGTCCCGGACCCTGGACGACAGGCTGTTTCCAAATTCCGTCACGCGGGTCTATAATGGTTGGCTATGACTGCCTACGAAGAGGCCATTGATTATCTTTGCCGGTTACAGTGGCATGGCATTCGACCGGGTCTTGAGCGGATGGAGCGGCTCCTTGCGGGGATCGGGAATCCGGAGCGGCAGTTCCAGTCGGTGCACATTGCTGGGACCAATGGCAAAGGTTCCACTGCCGCCCTGGTGGACTCCGTTCTGCAACAGGGGGGGTATCGGGTCGGCCTCTATACTTCTCCGCATCTGATTGATTTCTCGGAACGCATCCGAATCTGCGGTGCCCCCATCCCCGAAGCGCAACTTGTCCATCTCACGCAAAGGCTGCGAAACGTACTCGAACCGCTGGGACTTTCCGATGCAATCACTTTCTTTGAATTGACGACGGCGCTGGCCTTCCTGTACTTTGCGGAATCCAAAGTCGATCTGGCCGTCATTGAGGTGGGACTGGGTGGTCGGTTTGACGCGACCAACGTGATTCAACCGCAGGTGAGCGCCATTACCCACATCGACATGGATCACGAGCAATTCTTGGGGTCCACGCTTCTTAAAATTGCCGGAGAAAAGGCGGGCATTATTAAAACCGAAACCCCCGTCGTGACGGGGGCTTCCCAGCCGGAAGTGGTGGCCTGCATCGCCGATGTCGCGCGGTCTCGGCGCGCGCCGCTTTGGCGTCTGGGGCAGGAGATCACCGTCCGGGGCGATTCGCCGCAGCAATTTCACTATTCCGGGATCGGGACGTGGGAGGTGCAGTGCCCGCTTCCGGGACGTCACCAGATCGCAAACTGCGCCGTGGCATTGGGGGTGATCGAACAACTCAGGCTGAGAGGCGTTCGCCTGACCGACTCGGATATTTTGGAGGGCATTCGGCAGACCCGCTGGGAAGGGCGTCTCTCGACGGTGCAAAGGCGTCCGCTGATTCTCCTGGATGGGGCGCACAATCCATCTGGCGCGCAGGCGCTGGCCGCTTATCTGACAGCGCTGGGTCGGCGGGGTTCCCATTGGTTGATTGTGGGCATGATGCAGGATAAAAATGGATCGGGCATCCTGTCTCCCCTGATCCCCTGGGCGGATGAAGTCGTATTGACCTGCCCGAATGTGGCGCGTGGTGCCGATCCGCAGCAACTGATTCCGCACCTGCGCAATCCCCCCGCAGCGATCCTGCCCCGTCTGCCCGACGCCATCGCCTATGTCGAATCGCGCCTTCAACCGGAAGATACGCTGGTCATCACCGGATCGCTTTATGTGGTGGGTGAGGCGGCGGCCTATTTCTCTGGACGCACCCCTTCTCTCCTGCGAGGATAGACGGGTGATGATAAAAGCCCTGATACGCCGCTTCCTGCTTCCGCTCTTCGTCCTGCTCATTCCCGAAATCAGCTTTTCTCAATCGCCACCCGACATTCAGGAGACGCCGATTCACCTGACGGCGGATCGCCTTTCGCATCGGGCGGAAGTTTATGATGCCGAAGGATCGGTGGTCCTCACCCAGGGGCCGCTTCGCCTCTTAACCGACGGGCTTCGGCTCAACATGCGGACCGGAGATTTAGAGGTCGGGGGGCCGCTGCAAATGACGGAGGGCGAAAACCGTCTTTCGGCCAACAGCGCCAATCTGAATATCCACACCCAACGGGGTCTGCTGACCCGTGGGCATTTCTTCCTGGCGCGGGAGCACTATTTTCTGGAAGGGGAGCGGATGGAGCGGCTCTCGCAAAACCGCTATCTCCTGGAAAATGCCACGTTCACGGCCTGTGACTGCAATCCGGACTGGCAGATTCGGGCGCGGCGGTTGCACCTTGATCCGCAGCGGTATCTGGTTGCGCGGGACATGTGGTTCTATGCCGGTCGCCTGCCGATTTTGTATCTTCCTTATTTTTCCTATCCCGCCGAGGCCCGTAAAACGGGGCTTTTGATTCCGCACCCCAGCTATAGCTCCAAGGAGGGCCTTCGATACCGCCAAGATTTCTTTTGGGTGCTGGCCCCCAACCAGGACGCCACACTCACATGGAACGACCGGGGATCGAAGGGCCAGGGGGGAGGGATCGAATATCGTTATCGGCTGTCTGAAACGGACGGCGGAGCGATTCAGGCGGACTTTCTGCGAGACGATGAATGGCAGACAAACCGCTTTGACATTCGCTATCGACATGCCCAGCGATTCGAGGGCCGGACACGCCTGAGGCTAAACCTGCGGTATCTTCATCCACGCGACAACCTTCTGGAACTTTCGGACAATGTTGCACAGCGCAGCCAGACTTCGATCCTTTCTGACGCCGTTTTGGACTATCGTGGAGATCAGGTCGTGGCCTATGCGCTTTGGCAATATGCGGCGGACCTGACCCATCCGAATCAAGATATTGCCCGTCTGCCGGAGGTTGGCGTACATCTCCTTTCGCGCCCGGTCGGCCCGCTCTGGTTTCGTTTTGATGGCGTCGCCACGCGGTTTTTCAGGTCCCTGGAGGGGGTGGGCGTTCGGAGCGATCTGTATGCCCACCTTGAGAAACCGATTCATCAAGGTGGCGTCTGGACCCCCTGGATCGGACTCCGCGAAGTGGGGTATCGTTCCAAAACGGCCAAAATGGCCAAAACGGCCAAAATGGCCAAAAGCGGGGAGGATGATTCGCTCTCTCGCGGGATTATCCCTGCCGGTCTCCATTGGGAAACGCGGCTCTCCCGCCAAGGGAAGCGGTTTCTCCATGACGTGACGCCGATGCTCCGGTATGGCTATATTGCTGCGGAGGAGGCCGATTCGCCGCAATATGACGATCTGGACCGTATCCGGGATCGCAGCGCACTGACGGCGGTGCTGGAGCAGCAATGGCGTTCTGCTGATCCGGCGGGGGGATTCACGGAACGGGGATGGCTCCGTCTTGGCCGCAGTCACCACCTTCGGCGGCCGGAAGGTCTGCCCCGGCGCTCCGATCTGAGAGGAGAGCTTCGACTTTCACCTTCCCCTCTCTTTCGGGTCGAGGTGGACTCTTTTTTCGGGAGACACCGCATGACGCTGTGGAATGCCGACCTGCGGTTGACGCTCCAACCCAATTTTGAAATGTTCCTAGGGCATCGTTATGCACGGGGAGGGGAGGGGGGAGAAGGATCAATTCCGAAGACGGGCGATCTCTTTGATCCTCTTTATCTGGGGGAACGGGAGGTCTCCGCGCGCGTTTCGCATCTTGCCTACCAAATCGCCTTCAACACCGGCGGCATCCGTTTGAGCAGTCGGGCCTCTCTGGATATGGATCAGGATCGGTTTGCCGAAATCGCATACGCACTCCAATATGATCGGGACTGTTGGGGGGTGACGCTGACCTACACAGACCTCCCGGATCGCAACCTCTTCTCTTTTGCCATCCGTTTGAAAGGTCTGGGTGAGATTGCACCGACGTCGAGTGGTGGATTGTTCTGATGCGGACGCGAGAGATAGGTCGTCTTCTATGCAGATGGCCTAATGGGGCCATATTGTTCGGCATGGTAGGAGCTGCGCACCCGCGGACCGGCCTCGACATGAGATAGCCCCATCGCCTCGCCTTCTTTTTTTAACATTGAAAATTCATCGGGATGAACAAATCGGGAGACCGGCAGGTGTCTTGCGGTGGGCTGGAGATATTGACCCAGCGTCAGGATGTTGCACCCTGTCGAAACCAGATCGCGCATCACTTCCCGCACCTCATCCAGGGTCTCTCCCAGGCCCAGCATCAGCCCTGTTTTGGTCGTCAATCCCGCCTCCTGCGCCCAGGCCAGCACCTGAAGCGATCGGGCATATTTTGCCTGCGGACGCACCGTGGGGTGGAGTCGCGGAACCGTTTCGACGTTATGCGACAAAATATCGGGTTGTGCCAGAAGGACAATCGAAAGCGCCGCCTTTTTGCCCTGAAAATCAGGGATGAGGAGTTCAATGGCGCAACCGGGAACGCGCTCCCGGATTTTTCGGACCGATTCGGCAAAAATTTCGGCGCCGCCATTTTCCAACTCGTCCCGATTGACGGAGGTAATGACTGCATGCCGCAGACCCAGCGCTGCGACCGCATCGGAGAGCCGCTGCGGTTCAGCGAGGTCAATCTCGGTGGGGCGGCCAAACGAAACGGCGCAGAATCCGCAGCTTCGGGTGCAGATCTCCCCCAAAATCATGAAGGTCGCCGTTCCGGCGCTCCAGCACTCCCAAATGTTGGGGCACGCAGCCTCCTCACAGACCGTATGCAGGTTCTGCGTCTTCACGATCTGCCGCAGAGACAGATAACCCTCTCCCATCTTCCCCTGGACCTTAAACCAGGGGGGCAGACGCTGGGTGCGCGGCGTCGGTGGCGTTAAATAATGGCGTTCCGGCATCCTGCCTCCTATGTCCACTTGGGAGAATGATAATACAGGGTATATCCTTTTGGATACACCCTGTATCCAAAAGGATATACTTCTACTGTGGACGGAATCCTGCCCACACGCCTCCAGAAAACATCTAACACGCTAATAATACGAAGTAAAATGAATCCGTACCGTCCCGTAAACCGGAATGGCATGAATATTGCTTTTCAGATTAGGTTGAGGGCCATGCTGGCCTGAACAACCCTATAATCAAGGAGGTCTACGATGGCGATACCCATGCAAGGTGCTTGGACTGTCTCAGTCAAGTCAAAGAGCGCTGCCTTTTCGCAGCGATTCGTCATTGCCGGAGCAGATTCCGGAAACGGCACCCACGCTGGCGAAGTCACACATCCTGCCGTTTTTGTTACCGGAGCCAACTGGCGCATCCAGATTCAGAACAATCCCGGTGGTGGTTTCATTGACTCGGCGGAACAGATCAAGTTCCCGACCGTCTCCAGCCTGCAGTATCGGTTCGATATCGAAAGCAACGATGCCGGCAGCGACCAGGACTTTAATGACTTGATCCTCACGTGCTCGACTCCGGTCACTGAAACAGACTTTGTTGTTTACGGACACGCGAAAGCCTATAGTGGGCGTTGTTTCTATCCATGTGGGCGCGGTTGGTTCGTCATCGACTCCTCTATCGCCCTAGCCCGCGCCCTGGGCTACCCGGCCATGCGCAAAGCGATTGAGGCCGTCTATCCCGAGCGGGCACGAATCAAGCCCATCCCTCAACCCGACCCACCCCCATTCATTCCGATGTTCATTCCCCTCAACGACGACAGATTGATTCCAGAGAAACGCGCCCAGCTCATCCGCCTGCCTAAAGAGAATCCGAATCTGACACGTGCGTCGAAAGCGACGGACGTGGCGGGACAGGCGTTCTCCCTGCGGACAACGGCCATCACCCGCTTTACCGAAAAGTCCAGTGTCACGATTGATCGCATCGGCATCGGGTCTATCCTCGCCAAGCTATCTCGGTTGTGCCGTACGGAAACGCTGGCTGGATTCCCCATCAGTTTTGAAGAGTACGACCGTACCGGGGTCGAACTCGGTGGCGGCGCATACTCTGGCGCTGGGCCGAGAGAGAATCTTGGACAGACTGTTGCGGACCGTAACGGCAACTACATCTTCCGGTTTTCGCGGTCAATCGCCCAGTTCATTGAGGAGGGCAACATTGATGTCGGTGCCGCCGAAGATGAGGTGGTGCAATCAATGCCGGATCTCATTGCAAAAGTTCTGGATGCGATGGCCCCAGGAGGTGTCGCCTTCGAGAGCGTCCCCCATTGGAACGTGCCCGTACTCAAGCGCATTGATCTTTGCTTCCCGAAACCCGCGCGAACGGGATGTCAAGGAGGCCGCAACATCCAGGCCCTGGGCGCCATCCGCCTGGGAATCGCGGCGACGGTCTTTGATAGCGAGGGACGAATCACCTGCACCGATACCCTGGTTCCGGACGTGCCGCAGGCCCGCTGCGCCGCCTGGAGTGGAAGGGTGCGGCTCTTTGGCTGTTTTATCGGCCAGCCCACGGTAACGCAGTACACGATCCGCCATCGGCGCAAGGACATGGGCACGGGTATCTTCGGCTCCTGGGAGTTCTATCAGGAAGGCATGTTCCTCCAGAAGGTCGGCTTCCTGATCCCGCAGCAGATTGGGCCGTTCGACCGAAATCTTGAGATCGTCAACGGTGGCGGCCTAATCGCAGCGAAGGCCTATGACAACATCGAACTGAACCTGGCCTGGGCTGCGTCGGACTGGTTCTTCAAAGCGGTGATCAGCACGGGTGGCGGCACGCCGGCCTACGCGCCCTCGCCGGGCACCGTCGAGTTCGAGATACAAGGCTACGACGCTGGGGGGAACTTCGTCGTGGGCGCCACCGATGCGAGGCTGCTGTACATCGACAACACACAGCCTGACCTTGATCTGCCGTCGGTGCAGATGGGCGCGCAGACGGGAGGCGACTGTGCGCTGTTCAGCCTCACCGGGGAGACTAACCCCGCGAAGCTCACCGTGCTCTTCAAGGCTGTTCAGAATCAGGGATTCATGGGTTCGTATAGCCTGAGTGTGCGCAAGGGGAATATTGGCGGCTTTGACATCGCGCCCACGACGGGACCGGCAGGCGAGGTGAGCGGTGCACTCTCCGGTGCATACACGCATGGAAGTGCCGTAAACTGCGGACAACTGTTCGGTACGCAGCCACCCGACGAACCACTGGCCAATGCCGCCGATTTCGTGACGGCGTATATCATCCCCGACGGCGGTGGAAACTGGTTGGAACCGGGGCAGCCGTTCTGCACGTTTTCGGTAAATGTTGGTGCAACGATGCGTCGGACCAACGGATATAACTCTGCAGAGGATGGATTCGGGCCGGTGCAGTACCTGCTGGGCATCCAACAGTAAAATGCGTTTCTACTGGTTGATGATCGGGACATTCTCCGTCTGGAGAGTCGCACATCTGTTCGCCGCCGAAGACGGGCCTTGGCAATTGCTAGCCCGGTTTCGGCGGCGGGCAGGTGAGGGATTTTTTGCGGCGTTGCTGGATTGTTTCTATTGCTTGAGTCTCTGGATCGCGCTGCCCGTTGCCGGATTGATTGGTGAGGACTGGAAGGAGAGTGTATTGCTGTGGCTCGCCCTTTCGGGCGGCGCAATTCTCCTGGAACGGGTGACAGTACAGAGACAGATGGTTCCGCCTGCTGCTTATCACGAAGCGTCGGAGGAAGACGATGGGATGCTGCGGAAAGAATAGGACGATGCGGCAGGTTGAGCATGACGGCCCGTTGCACGTTATGCCCAGACCCAAATCACCGGAAATTCAATACTTTAAATACACGGGGAAGGCCCGTCTCACGGCCGTTGGTTCCGTCACGGGCCGACGCTACCACTTCTCGCATCCTGGTGCGCTATTGGCGGTTGACGAACGGGACGGTCCGTCGATGGCCGGGGTTCCGAACCTATCCAGGGTTTCTGTCCCGGAGTGATCACAAAACGGGGCGAAAACATCCTAATATCCGTGAATGGCCTGGCCCCAAACGGCTCCTGCGGCTTCCATGGCCGCTTCCGAGAGGGTTGGATGAGGATGAACGGCGCGCATCAGGG
>CAZQIT010000019.1:0-6498 GCA_964592995.1 uncultured Nitrospirota bacterium
CGAGGGTTACGGTATCCAGTAGATACCATCTTGGAGTTGCTGAGTGCCGGCATGAGCAACGAGGAAATTCTTGCAGACTATGATGATTTAAAACGGGAAGACATCCTAGCGGTGTTGGCCTTTGCCGCACGCTTGAGTCAAGTCAAACGCGTGCATGCTGTGGTTCGATGAAGTTCTTGGTTGACGCGCAGCTCCCACGTCGATTGGCCCAGTGGTTGCGAGATGAAGGGCATGATGCCATCCACACGCGAGATTTACCCGAAGGAAATCAGACGGGGGATGCCGTGATTAACGAGATGTCCATACGCGAGGAGCGAATCGTTGTCACCAAGGATGAGGATTTTGTGGACATGTTATTGTTACGCCACCAGCCGTATAAACTGCTCTTCGTCGCTACCGGAAACATCAGCAATAGAGAGTTGGACCGGCTATTTCACGACACCCTTGAAGAGATTGTCACAGCCTTCGAGACCTGCGATTTTGTCGAGCTTGATCGGACCACCGTGATTTGTCGATGAGGTTGTCTGGCAACAACATGCGCCATCACTGGGATACAATATCAATTTGAGTGGGACCCTGTAAAAGCCCATCAGAATGCTAAAAAACATGGCATTCCCTTTGAACGTGCCGCGAAGGTATTTCTTGATGCGGAAGCCTTGTCCGAGTTTGACGGAGAACACAGACATGAAGAGACTTGACCCAGAAGAGAAGGAGATACTTAAGGCATTTGAAGCTGGCACTCTGAAACGCGTTTCAGAGGTCAAGACAGAGATCAAACAACATAGGCAATATGCGGCGGCCACGCTCAAGAAAGACACGCAGATCAACATCCGCATCTCGTCTAATGACCTACGTGCGCTACAAAAGGTGGCCATGCGTGAAGGCTTGCCTTATCAAATACTCATTTCAAGTGTTCTACACAAGTTTGTGGAAGGCAGGCTAACAAATGCTCCTGGCCCGCAGGCCCGCCTTCGACAGGCCAGCGGGTGAGTCGGCCACCGAATCTACATGAGAGAAGCCCAGAGGGTCGTCGTTCCATTTCATCCCGGAAAAGTTCTCCATCCTAAAATCGTTAAGCAAATCCTTGAGGCCGTCGGGTCTTACCGCGAAGATTAGACGTTTACCCCAAAAGGTGCAGAAGTGATTAAGAATCTGGTGGTTATTGGAAATGGCATGGCCGGCGTTGGCGCGGTGGAGGCCCTCCTCAAACGCAAGGCCGACCTGTCGATCACGATTTTCGGTGACGAGCCGTATACCAACTATAATCGAATTCTCCTCTCCGATGTGCTGGCCGGAAAAACCGCGCCCGATAAAATTATCCTCAATTCAAAGGCGTGGTATGAGGAAAATCGGATCAACCTGAAGCTGGGGCTGGGGGTTACGCAGATTGATCCTGAAAACCGGTACGTTCTGGACACCACGGGCGCTCGGACACCCTACGATGCCCTGATTCTGGCCGTCGGCGGACTTCCGTTTGTGCCCCCCATTCCGGGACGGGACAAGGAAGGGGTCATGCTCTTTCGGACGATGGATGAGACCCACGCCATCGTTCAGGCGGCGCGCGCGCACCGGCAAGCGGTGGTTATCGGCGGCGGGTTGCTGGGCCTGGAGGCGGCCCGTGGCCTCATCAATTATGGCGTATCGGTGACCGTCGTCCATCTGGTGGACCGGTTGATGGAGCAGCAGTTGGACCCCATCGGGGCGTCGGTGCTCCGGCGCGAAATGGAACGAATGGGGATTCGGGTCATCCTCAATGCCACCGCCGATGAAATCTTGGGTAATGGCCGGGTGACGGGGGTCCGACTCACCACCGGCGAGACGTTGCCCGCCGGCATGGCGCTGATTACGACCGGCATTCGACCCAATCTCCATCTGGCCCTGGAGGCGGGTATTCCATGCAATCTCGGAATCATTGTGGACGACCGCATGGAGACCGGTATTCCCGGCATCTTCGCCGTGGGCGACGCCATCGAACATCGCGGCAAAACCTATGGCCTGGTGGCGCCGCTGCGGGAGCAGGCGGCGGTGATTGCCGATTGCATGATGGGCGAGGACCAGCGGCGCTACGCGGGGACCGTTTGCGCCACGACACTCAAGGTCGCCGGAGTCAACCTCACCTCCGCAGGCGATTTTTTGGGCGGGGAAGGGGCGGAAGAGATTTCCTGTCTGGACACAGAAACGGCAATCTACAAAAAATGTGTGGTACGCCAAAACCGCCTTAGTGGATTCATCCTGTTGGGCGACAACAAAGAGGGCCCCCGGCTTTTTAACCTCATCCAAAAGGGCGAGGATATTTCAGGCATCAAGTCGAGCCTCCTCGGCATGGCCGCTCCGGGTGCGGATGGAGCGCCCTCCGGCGTCATGGCGATGCCCGATTCGGACACGATCTGCAATTGCAACAGCGTGACCAAGGGGACGATCCTTTGTGCGATCCGAGAAAAAGGCCTCAAGACACGGGAAGAGGTGGCTGACTGCACACAGGCCACCACCGGCTGCGGAAGCTGTGCCCAACTGGTGGACGATCTTTTGGCCGACGTCAAAAAAGGGAGCAGCCTCGACCTTTCCGCTCGTCCACTGCCCCCCACGTCCACCCCTTCCGCCGAACAAAAAGTGGTCTCGCTCAAGACGCTTGATCTGGAAAAGATCAAGCAGGAGGGGTTGGCGGTGGACTTCAACCTGCTTCAGGAAGTGGGCACGCGGGGTCTTGCGCCGGAAGACTACTATCGCCTCAAGACATACGGTTTTTGCAGCCAGAAACATGCGGGCTACTTCATGTTGAGAAACCGGATTCCGGGAGGTCTGGTCACCTCCGAACAGCTCCATTTCCTGGGTAACTTGGCCTCCGTGCATGGCAGGGGCTTCGCGCATCTGACGGTGCGCCAGGACCTGGAGCTTCACTTTGTGCGGGTGGAGGAGGCGCTTAATGTCTTTGAGGGACTTCGGTCCGTGGGGTTAACCACCCGCTCCGCCTGTGGCCATACGATGCGCAACGTGATGGCTTGTCCTCATGGCGCGATTGCGCAAGATGGCATTTTGGATGTGGGGCCGTGGGCGCGGGTGATTACAGACTATTTTGTCAAACGGTCAGACCTGATTAATCCCACCATGCCCAATCGGCTGAATATCTATTTTTCAGGGTGCCCTGCGTGCGCCCCGGACGCGATGATCAATGACATTGCTTTTGTCGCCACAAAACGCCTGGCCGACGACGGACACGAGGAGATTGGATTTGAACTCTGGTTGGGGGGGAGCCTGGGGGCGCACCCGATCCTGGGGTTCAAGCAGCGAGATTTTATTTCGCTCACCGACGCACTCCCCGCCTGTCAGGCGCTGTTTCATCTTCACACTAAGTTTGGAAATCGGAATAAGGCCAAGTCCCGCCTGAAGTTTTTGATCGAACAATGGGGACGCGAGAAATTTTCGGCCCAGTTTGAGAAATCCTTCGAGGAGAAAAAGAATTTGCCCGAAAATCGCATCGTCTCCCTCCCCACCCTCCACGATCAGGAGGCCCCGCCCAGGCCGCTTCAGCGCGGATGGGAATCGGTCGCATCGCGCTTCCATGCCCTCCCGGACGGTGCCCGATGGCAGCGGCAGCGCGGCTATGTTTATCTGACGGTGGCTGTGCCGCTCGGAGAGATTCGGGCCGAGGCGCTTCACGCCGTTGCCCGCATTGCAAAACGATATGGCAACAATCGGATTTATTTTACGGGCGGCCAGAATATCATGCTCCCCTGGATTCCGGCGCGCCAGGTTTCGCGCGTGGCGGCAGCCCTTGCGGCGGCGGGCCTCGCCTTAAAAACCGATAAAAACGGTCTGACGCTGCTGGCCTGTCCCGGCACCGAGTTCTGCGTCTTGGCTGTTACCAATGCGCAGGGCGCGGCACGGGATATTTTGCGCTGTTTCCAGCCGGATGACTCGGAAAAGTCGGCCCTGCTCAACACGATTGCCGTTCACATCTCCGGCTGTCCCAACAGTTGCGCCAAGCATCAGATCGGCGAGATCGGGCTTGCGGGGACCCTGACGCCGGTGGGAGATTCGCGGCGATTTTCATACCAATTATATTTGGGAGGCCGGATTGAGGGGGGAATTCGTCTGGGCGAAATGGTCCGAAAAGGGATTACCGATGAGATGATTGTGCCGACCGTGGACGCCCTGCTGGATATTGTGCTGTCGCATCGCACCCCGGGCGAATCGTTTCAGGATGTGGTAACGCGCCTGACCCCCAAAAAAGTGGCCGGCTTCCTGGAAGAGGTCATTCTCCCGTTCGCGCCGGAAGATGTTCCGGCGCTTCAGATGGTGCCGGACTTGGTTGAGGCGTCGGTATGAGCATGAAAATGATACAAGCGATTATTCGGCCCGAACGGGAAAAAGAGGTGCTGGCCACACTGGAGAAGGCGGGGTTCTATCCGTTTACGCGACAATGGGTCTTTGGCCGCGGGCGACAGCGGGGGATTCAGGTCGGTCAGGTGCGCTACGAAGAGCTGGCCAAGGTCTGGCTGATGATTGTGGTGGAGGAAGCGGAGGCCGACCGCGTGGTGGATACGATCAAAATTGCCGCCCGCACCGGCAATCCGGGGGACGGCAAAGTGTTCGTCTCCGCCCTTACCGACGCCATTACCATCCGCACGGCGAGTGGCGGGTAACCATCATCTTGGAGGTTAACGACATTGGAACAGACCGCCCCCATTCGGGACAATCCCCCCAGGGAACGTTCTCAAAACCAGTACGGGACGCCGATTGATCTGGGCGCATTGTTCCCCCACCTTACCGAAAAGCCCCTCCAAATTAACGGATCGCCTCTTTTGGCCATTCACCCCGACCGCTACAAACAGCATGGATTTCACTTCAATGCCGACAACTGTATTGCCTGCCACGCTTGTGAATCGGCCTGTTCAGAGAAAAATAACCTGCCGCCGCATCTGGCCTTTCGGAAGGTTGGTTTCATCGAAGGGGGTTCCTATCCAGACGTTCTGCGACTGAATATTTCAATGGCCTGCAATCATTGCGATGATCCGGTCTGTCTCAAGGGCTGTCCGACGCTGGCCTACACAAAATATGTGGAGTATGGCGCTGTTTTGCAGGACCCGGACATCTGTTTTGGGTGCGGCTATTGCACCTGGGTTTGTCCCTATAACGCGCCGCAACTCAATCCGGAGAAGGGAGAGGTAGAAAAATGCAACATGTGCGTCGACCGGCTGGAGGTGGGGCTCAAACCGGCCTGTGTTTCCGCCTGCCTGAGCAACGCACTGGATTTTGGTGTGGTGGAGGAGATTCCGGCCAGAAGCCAGCAGGCCAAACTGACGATCCCAGGATTCCCCGATCCGGACATCACCCGCCCCAACATCCGGTTCCATCAAACCCGATCCCTTCCGGCGACATTTCATCGTGGCGATAATGCGCCGGTGCAATATCAGAAAACAGGTCCCGGCCAGGAAGGCTTTTCCACAATACCGCTTCCGAAAACAGGGGCGATGGGATGGGGTTTGCGTCAGATGCGGTCGCGGGAAGACCCCCTGGTGGCGTTCACCCTCCTCTCTCAGGGGGTGGTTGGCATGTTTTTGATCTTTTTTCTGCTCTCCCGTCTGCCGGGGACGATTGGAGAAATTTTCACGGCGCATCCGCTGGCCACACAGGCCATGCTCTTTACGCTTCTGGGCCTTCAGACGGCAGGCTTGGTGATGTCTACCCTCCATCTGGGTAAACCGAAATATTTTTATCGGGCGATGAATAATTTGCGCCATTCCTGGGTCAGCCGCGAAATTTTAACGATGGGGGGCTTTTATTCGCTCATGGGGGCCTACACCTTCGTGACCACGTTTCCGGCCCTTTCAGGATGGATGCCAGAGCGCATCGCAAAGATGCTCCCCTCTCTGCTCGGATGCGGCGCGGCCATCATGGGACCCCTCGGCCTCTTTTGCATGGCACAGTGCTACCGAATCAGGGCGAGGCCGTTTTGGGATCACTGGCATTCGGAAGGGGCGTTCTATGCCAGCGCGCTGATTCTGGGACCGCTCGGCGTCGGCTTTTTCTTTGGTGCCGCAGAATTGGCAGACGGATGGCCCGTGACACCGGTTTTAAGCCTTTTGGCGCTGATTTTGGTCGGCGGACTTGTTTTGCAAGCGGTCTCTTTATGCGCCCACTTTCGATATCTGGAAAAGCGGGGCGATGAGGCGATCGTTTCCCGAACGCTGATGCTCTCCGGCTATGGTAAATCCTACTGGCTCCGTTGGATCAGCCTCGGTGCGCTCTTCTCCCTGGCCGCCGCCTTTTCCCTGATGCACTGGGAGGGGGGGTGGGCCGTCACGGTCTGGTGGTGCATGTTGGGCCTTGCGTTACTGCACGAAACCATCGGTCGGGCGCTGTTTTATGTCTTGGTCGTTCCCACGACGCATCCGACCTCCTTCTTCTTTGGCAACAAGGTCTTTGAAACCCACGCCAGAAAGACCGGCCTGGCCGACATGCCCCAGACGGGTGTCTATCCCGAAGCGCATTAACACA
>CAZQIT010000020.1:0-9916 GCA_964592995.1 uncultured Nitrospirota bacterium
CCCGACTCACCCCAGGGGGATTGGCACCGATTTTCCCTGCCGCAGAAAGATCAGGTTAAATCCCGACACCGCCCTTTGCATGGCCCGCTCCGTGGCCTCGCAATAAATTCGTGCCTGCTCCGCATAGCGGGAGCTGGGGCCTGGGACACGGTCTGTTTTATAATCGCCGACATACAGCTTGCCATCCCTTTCGTAGATCAGGTCGATGACCCCTTCCATCAGCCGGGTGCGACCGGTGTGACCGGTGCGACCAGTGCGAGATGTATCCTCCTGTGAACTTGGATCCGGGTCGTGGGTGGCCGTGCTGCGCGTATCGCCGTCCGTAGGACTTTCGTCCGTAGGACGCCAGGGCATGAGGAGGGGGACTTCGCGTCCCAGAATATGGGCGCCGCAGAGTTCTTCGTAGGCGGGCGAGTTGAAGAAACAATCTAGGATTTTCATCAGTTCTTCCTGGATTAAAGTCTCCACCGGAGCTTGCGGATGTTGAGTCCAAAAGGAGGACAGGGCGGCGGCCAGGCATCCGATGGGATCGGAATAGTCCCAGACCTGAAGAAATTGATGGGCCAGTTGCCCGATCAGAACAGCATGTTCCATCCCCTGCCCCTTCGCCTCCGCACCCCTCACTGGAGTTGCACCCCTCGCGGGGGTCGCACCCCTCGCAGGGGTCGCATCCGCAGTTCCCTCCGATCGTATGCGTGTCGGTGTCAGGACGAGCGGATCATGAATGCACGCCTGATATCGGTTCATGCGGGCTTCCCATCGGCAGACATCGCGGTCCAGGGCCGTCAGCGTCGCCCCCGCATCCGGGCAAGGGCGAGGTTCAAGCTCGCCCCCTGCGCGTGCTGCAGATGGGGTGAGGTGAGCAGCCCCTGCATCCGGGTCGGGGTGGGTTTCAAACCTGTACCGGCCTTCAGTGCTGTTTTGCGGCGGAGTGCGCAGCATACCCAGAAAACTTTCGTCCGGAATTTTGCTCGGCGTTTTGGCGTAAGAGATCACCAGACGCTGGCGCGCCCGTGTCATCGCCACATACAAGAGGCGCTTTTGCTCCGCTTCTGTGCGGCGTCGGGACTGCTCAGCCAGAAAAACGGCGGCTAGGTTCCAGTCATCTCCGACACGCAACCCCACCAAGCCGGAAGACCAATCGTATAACATCCGGTCGTCCTCGCGACCATTGCCACGCGTCTGCGCACCGGCCAGGATGACGAGGGGAAACTCCAGCCCCTTGGACTTATGCACACTCAAGATGTGGACGGCGTCCGCATCCTCTTCCACCAGGGCGCCCTCCGCCTCATCTCTGGAGTCGGCAAGGCGACGCTGAAGACGCGCGACGACGTTGCAAAACGTGTCATTCTGCCCCATTTCCAGCATCATGCGACGGGCTTTTTGGAGGTTTGCCACCACCTGTTCGCCCCGAAACGAAGAGGCGGCCAGCAGCAGGATCGGTATTTCCTCAAAAATCCGCGCCGTCACATCAGATACCGGAAGGACACCGGTCAGGGCATGAAGGCGTAACAGCGCGTCATATAAGGGTTGTACCCGTGCCCCGACATCCGACGCCGCAGGCAGGCTCGCCTGATAATTCAATAATCCGCTCTGGTGCAATTGATAAATCTCCGTGTCGCACAGACCGCCGATAACGGAGCGAAGCAGGCCCACCAGCGCAGATAAGTCTGCGGGGGAAGCCACCGCACGCAACAGATTGAGGACATCCACGATTTCCGGTGTGCGATAGAAATGTTTCTGGCCCTCGACGACAAAGGGGATTTTTCGCAATCGGAGCGGCTCCAAATAGTCGGGCAGATGCGTCAGCGTTCTCATTAGGATGGCCACATGGCCGGGCCGAAATTGCACCGCGTGACCCTGCCGATCTCGGAACGATGCTTTTTCCAACACGGTGTTAGACAGCCAGTTCGCCAGTGCCTGGCCTTCCTGTCGTCGAGCCGCCTCGGCATTTTCTGCCGCTTCCCCCGCACAGAACAGCGTCACGCCGTCACCGGCCTCCGCATCCATTTCGGTGGCCTGGATGGGGATATAAGGGGGTTGCAGCCCTTCATGTGGACGGATCAATTCCTGAAAAACGGCGTTGACGACGGTCAGGATTGCGGGGCCACTTCTGAAGCTGGTGGTCAGGACGCAGTGAATGCCTCCCTGTCGTTCAATCGCTTCGATCACGCGCAGATACGCCGTGATGTCCGCGCCACGAAAGGCATAGATCGACTGTTTGGGGTCTCCCACCACGAAAAGTTTGCCCGGTGAAAGCCGCACCGTATTCCATCTCGCCGCCTGTTGACCCGGTGCCTCCGCCAGAAAAAAGAAGATTTCATATTGAATCGGATCGGTGTCCTGAAGCTCATCAATCAATATCGCCTGAAACTTCATCTTCAGGCTCTCGCGGATTTCGGGATGATCGCGCAGGAGGTCGCGGGCACGCACCAGCAACCCGTCAAACGAGATAAAGCCGCTTTTGACAAAGCGTTCTCGACAGGCGGCGATAAACGGCCCCAGCCGTTCACACACCTGCGCCAACAGCGAAGGATGCACCTTCAATAATCGTCGGGCAATTCGGACCAGTTGATCCGCCTGTTCAAGTTCTCCATCAGACCAGGCTTTTCGGGGTGCCACTTTTTTTTGAAGGAGGAGCGCCCGCTCTTCCGAAAGGGTATCGGGGGCGATTTCACCCTGCGCGAGGATGGCGGCAATAATGCGACGGGCGGCCTGCACCAGCCGCTCGTTTTGCATCTGCTCCGGATGCGCAGAGATCAGGGTGTTGGCCGCCGTTTCGAGGCCGATCAGCCATTCCCGAATCTGTGGGACTTCACCGGGCCGTACCGACTGTCCCACCGACGGAATCGACTCCCGCCATGACTCGGTCAGGTCGCGCAAATCCTCCAGGGTGATGTGACGCAGAATTTCTCTCCACGCCGACCGGATCGGGTCGTCCCGCTTTGCGTGGAGGACGGAGGAGGAGAGTTCTGCCGAAAGCCAGGATTTCCACTCTTGTTCAAAGTGCCGCTCAAATGCCGACCCGTCATCTTCCTGAAATTGCGGATCGCAGCCCGCCTCAATGGGATGAAGCCGCAATAGCGTTGCGGCAAAACTGTGGATCGTGCCCATCTCGCATCGGGAGAGATGCCGTAGCGCTTCTTCGGCACGGGCCTGAATCTGATCCGAGCGGACGTGATAGCGGTCTTGAAGCGCGCAGATCGCCCCTTGCGTATCGGCATCCGGATCGGTATGGCAGAAAGATTCCAGGCGTTCCCGCAAGCGCAGCTTCATTTCATGGGCCGCCTTGTTGGTGAAGGTCAGGGCCACGAGATCGGTGATTTTGAGCGGATGGGGTTCGCGCAGTAAAAGATGGGTCAGGCGGTCGATCAGCAGGGTGGTCTTGCCCGTTCCTGCGCCAGCGGTCACCACCACATTGCGGTCAAATGTGGTCACCGCGCGTTCCCGATCATCGGCGTCAGCAGTCATCCTGTTTGGCTCCTTATGAATTTCAAGTGGAGAGGAATCTTCCGTCAACAATATCCTCATTCTATGTCTTCCTGACGGGGTCATCAACTTTTAAATCTCGCGCCGACGTGATACCCTGCCGACTTGAAAATGCGCCTGACTGTCCCTTTAACCGAATCGGAGAATGTTATGTGGAGTGAATTTCGACAATTTATTGCCCGCGGTAATGTGGTTGACCTTGCGGTGGCCGTCATCATCGGCGGCGCCTTCGGCAAAATCGTGGCCTCGCTGGTGGACGGGATCATCCTGCCGCCCATCGGCCTGGTCCTCGGAAAAGTGGATTTCACCAGCCTCTTTTATGTCCTGGATCATTCAGGCGGCGTGCCGGTTTCTTTGGTCGATGCAAAGACGAAGGGAATTCCGGTGATCGCCTACGGGGCGTTCATCAACGACGTGATTAACTTTCTGATTATCGCTTTTGCGGTTTTCATGGTGGTCAAGCAGGTCAACCGCATCCAGAACAAGCCGGAAGCGCCAGCGACCGCTCCGACGACGAAGAATTGTCCCCGTTGCCTGTCCACGATTCCCATCAAGGCTACGCGCTGCGGACATTGTACCAGTGACATCGTGGCGGCGTAACCATTAGAGCTTGGCAGAGCTTGCAGAGCTTGGCAGATTTAGAGTGACCTTTATGTGGAAGGCGGTGGATTGGGAAGATGGCGCGGTGCGGCTGCTGGATCAGACGCGACTGCCAGCGGAGGTCGTCTACGTCGATTGCCGTGAGGTCGAAGCGGTCGTCCAGGCGATTCAATCCCTTCGGGTGCGAGGGGCGCCCGCCATTGCCATTGCAGGCGCGTTTGGCGTGGCCCTGGCGGCGCAAATGGCCACCCCTGTCTCCCAAGACGACTTTTATCGGTCAATCCTTCTGGCCTGCGACCAGTTGACCGCCGCGCGGCCCACGGCGGTACATCTCTCTTGGGCCGTTGCGCGAATGCGGCAGGTTGCACACGCTTGTCGCGCTACCACGCCGGAGGTGATCCGAAAGACCCTCCTGGCCGAAGCCCATGCCATTCTGGATGAGGATATTGCCGTCAATTACGCCATCGGGTGGTTCGGCGCACCCCTTATTGCAACAGGTAGCGGCGTCCTCACCTATTGCAATACGGGCACCCTGGCCACGGGCGGCCACGGCACGGCGCTGGGGGTCATCCGAAGTGCCTGGACGGGAGGGGCCAAAATCAGGGTCTTTGCCTGTGAGACACGGCCCGTGTTGCAAGGTGCGCGGCTGACCACATGGGAGCTTGTCCAGGACGCAATTCCCGTTACCCTGATTACCGACAACATGGCCGGATTCCTGATGCAACGGGGACAAATTCAATGCTGCATTGTTGGCGCTGACCGGATTGCAGAAAATGGCGACACGGCCAACAAGATCGGAACGTACAGTCTCGCCGTCCTGGCGCGGGCACACGGGATTCCATTTTATGTGGCTGCGCCATCCGCCACCTTCGACGCCACACTCCCATCGGGCGATCATATCCCCATTGAAGAGCGGCCCCCGCACGAAGTGACGCACATCGGCTCCGTTCGAATCGCCCCTCCGGAGGTGGCCGTCCTGAATCCCGCCTTTGACGTTACCCCCGCGCAATACATCACGGCCATCATCACCGAACATGGCATTTTCAAGCCGGACGCCCTCTCCTCAATGCCGCGCACCTGAGCGCCTGTCCCCTATTTTCTGGAAGGCCCTTGCCAACGGTAAAACAAAAAAGCTATATCTACTCTCTCGCGTGGGTCATCAAACGTGAAGCTGGTCATTGGGCTGGGCAATCCGGGGAAGGTCTACGCACAGACCAAGCACAACGTGGGATTCTGGCTGATTGACGCCTTTGCAGCCCGACACAGGATCGTTTTGTCCGAGCGGATGGGAGAGGCCCATGTCGGACGCAGCAGCATTCAGGTGGGAGAGGCTGGCAAGTCAAGCCCTATTGATTTTCTGCTGGCCCAACCACAGACCTTCATGAACCGGAGCGGCAGGTCGGTCAAAAAACTGATGTCCTGTCTCTCGATTGCGCCGACGGAGGTGATTGTGGCACATGACGATTTAGACCTGCCCTGCGGCACAATTCGGGTTCGCACAAGCGGACGCTCCGGCGGACATCGGGGAGTTGCCTCCATCATGGAAGCGCTGGAATCGGATCAGTTCCTCCGTTTAAAAATCGGCATCGGGCGCGACCCGCTCCCCCCTGGAAGAGACGCACAGGATACAGCAGATTATGTCCTGACCCCTTTTCTTCCTGCGGCATGGGACGCTGTCCTGCAGGGGGTCGAGAAGGGGGTTTCGGCCCTTCCGCTGCTGCTGGCCGGGCGGGTCACCGAGGCCATGAACCAGTATCATCGTAGATAGGACATTCGTTATGGCGGTCAATTGTGGAATTGTCGGATTGCCCAACGTGGGCAAATCGACCCTTTTTAACGCGCTGACGCGCGCGGGCGCGGTGGTCGCCAATTATCCATTTTGCACGGTGGACCCAAACGTGGGCATGGTGCCGGTGCCGGATGAACGGATGACCGTCCTGGCCAACCTCTATCAACCCAAAAAGGTGACGCCCACGCACATCGAAGTGGTCGATATTGCGGGCCTGGTGGCCGGGGCCAGTCAGGGCGAAGGATTGGGCAATCAATTTTTGGGCCATGTGCGCGAGGTGGACGCGCTGATTCACCTCGTGCGCTGTTTTGATGATTCCGAAATTGTGCATGTCAACGGTGCGGTGGACCCCGGTCTGGATGTGGGGATCATCGGCACAGAATTGATCCTCAAAGACATCGAATCGCTGGAGAAGCGGATTATCCGTGCGCAAAAACAGGCAAAAACCGGTGAAAAAGAGGCGACCCGAGCGCTGCCCCTCCTGCAGCGCGTCATGGAAGCCCTCTCCGCCGGGTCTGCGGTTCGGAACATACCGATGACCGAAGCGGAGGCGGGCCTCCTCAAAGAGATCAACCTGCTGACGGCAAAACCGTTGCTCTATGTGGCCAACGTGCCGGAGCAGGATGTTCAGAAGGGGAATGCCTACGCGGCACAGGTGGTTCAAATGGCCAGTCAGGAGAAAACGGAGTGCCTGATGATCAGTGGCAAGATCGAAGAGGAGATCGCCGCCCTCTCACCCGAGGAGCAGGTCGCTTTTTTGAGTGATCTGGGGCTTTCAGAACCGGGCCTGTCCCGCCTGGCGCGGGCGATTTACCGGCTCCTGGGACTCGTGACCTTCTTTACGGTGGGAGAAGATGAAGTGAAGGCATGGCCCATTCGTCAGGGCACACGGGCGGTTGAGGCTGCCGGGAAAATTCACTCGGACATTCAGCGCGGCTTTATTCGGGCCGAAATTTTTCGGTATGCGGACCTGATGAAACATGGCAGCGCACGCGCCCTCAAAGAAGAGGGGTTGCTCCGCCTAGAAGGAAAAGAGTATGTCGTGGAAGATGGCGACTGCGTCTATTTTCGGTTCCATGTGTAAATCCCCCAGAACGGAGGTAGAAGTTGCAACCCATGGGCTATAGTGGACCCTCGTTTTCAGACAATAGATTAAGAGGGTAACCTGCTGCAATTGAGGAGCAGGTTATGAGTGAGACGAAGCGCAAGATTTTTACAGGTGAGTTCAAGGCCAAGGTCGCATTTGAAGCGATCCGTGGCACCAAGACGGTGAACGAAATGGGCTAGGATGATGGTGTTCATCCGACGCAGGTCGGCACGTGGAAGAAGGCGCTGCAAGAGCAGTCTCCCAGCTTGTTTGATGCCAAGCGCGGCCCGAAACCTGCCGATCCGTCCGCCATCCCTTCGCTACGCTACGGGAGAACCAGGCGCAGGAACCGATGCCCCTACGGGGCATGGCACGGCTCAGTTCAGCTCCGGCATTAGAAGCCTAGAGAACATACTGGGAATCGAAAGAAATGCCACTATTTGAAATGTCTGGAAATAGTCTTGTGCCTGTCGAGCATACGAATTTCTCCATCGAGAAAGAGCTACAAACGCTGATTGAGAAGAATCTTGCGACAATCTTCAATTGCCGCTTCGTGGCATCTGAGTTTTCAACTGGTGCTTTGCACGCTGGACGCATTGATAGCCTCGCCTTATCCGAAGATAACAATCCGGTCATCATTGAATACAAGAAGGTCGAATCTTCAGAGCTAATCAATCAGAGCCTTTTCTATCTGCATTGGATTCAGGATCACAAAGGCGATTTCGAGATTGCGGTTCAACGGGCTTTTGGAAATGGCGCTGAGGTGGATTGGTCCGATGTCCGTGTTATCTGCATCGCCCCCAACTACAAAAAATATGATCTTCATGCCGTTCAAGTGATGGGAGCCAATATTGAGCTATGGAAATACCGTCTGTTCAAAAATGGCTCGCTCTACCTCGAAGAGGTGTTTCAGGCAGCGAAGAGTTCAACCTCCGTTCAGGCTAATGGCAAAAATCCGGTTATGGTGGAGGCTGGGAAAAAAGCCGCTCAAGTTAGAGCAACTGCAACGTACACTTTTGAAGAGCATTTGGAAGGAAAGCAAAAAACGATTCAATCGCTTATACACAGCGTTCGAGAGTACATCCTGGGGCTTGATCCAGCGGTTGAGGAGATTCCAAAGAAATTTTACGTGGCTTATAAGATTTCACAAAACATCGTTTGCGTGGGGGCGCAGAGCAATCACGTCAAGCTCTTCGTCAAGTTGAGAGCCAGCGACATTAAGACACCTCCCAAATCATACCGTGATGTTACGAACGTCGGACATTACGGAACTGGGGACACGGAATTTACTATTTCCACGGACACCGAGTTTGAAGAGGTCAAGCCTTTCATAGAGCTGGCGTACAACAAGGTTGGTGGGTGAAGCTTCTAACCCTACGCTCAGAGGGGGCCGCCGCTCAGCTCGACGTTGGGCCATTGATTATGACGATTCGTCTCACAAAAAAACAAATAGATGCTACCCTGCCAAAAGTTGAGAAGGGGCTTGGGCAATATCTTTGGCTACAGTCTAAAGTAGCGGCTTCTGGTCAATTCGAGGAAGACTCCGAGTTCCGAAAAAAGTACAACCACTTCTATAGAATTCGCCGTCCAGACGCATGGCAGAACACCTTTTACGGGCTAATGGCGCGAGCCAAGAGAGAGCATTTGCAGTTTCATGCAGTTATTGAAGCACTGAAGCAGTCAACCGGACGTCATGAGGCATCTTTTGCAAGCAAGCTCGTGGCCACCTTGAATCCGTCAATGCCTGTTATTGATTCTGTTGTTCTGAAAAACCTAAACATGCGGCTCCCTGCTGCATCCGCGCCAGATCGTATAAAAAAGATTTGCAAACTTCACGAAAACCTTACTGCTTGTTTTTCGGATTACCTGAAATCTGAAAATGGTGAGTACTTGGTGTCGCAGTTCAAGGAAATGTATCCGAGGGCTAGGGTTACTAAAACAAAAATACTGGATTTGGTTCTATGGCAAACAAGGGCCTAACCATGTGCTCAAGCTGACCCGCATCAGCGTCGCATTTTTTCATACAGCGTCGGTGTGCGGGCAGCTTATCTTGGACGTTGGGCGAACAGCACATTTTCTAATCACACTTTTGGAGTCATCTGTGTTCAAAGACCGAACTGATACCGAAATCATACAGATGTACGGGTTATTACTTAAGGAACTGCGGAGTCGGAAGATTATTCGCTCCAAAAATATTGTTGGGGACTTGGGAGAACGATTTGTTCTGGATCATTACAACTGTACAAAGGGACTCCCCAAACTTCAACTTGCCCCACCAAGTACCGCTAACGTGGATGCTATCAGTGCTAGGGGCGAACGCTACAGTATTAAATCCACGAGTGGGAATGTCACTGGCGTCTTTTATGGCCTGCCTCCGAAAGGCTCTGATGAAGAAGCCAAAATGAAATTTGAGTTCGTTGTAGTCGTTAAATTTGGACCCGACCACGAATTGAAACAGATCATCGAATTCACGTGGTCTCAGTTCTTAGGGTTCAAGCGATGGCATTCGCGGATGCAGGCGTGGAATTTGCCTGTTTCAAGGAAAGTCATAGCGGCTGGTCGAGTTGTGTACCCTCTTGCATAGTTGGTGTTATGGAATGACGTAAGAGGGTAAAGCATGCTTTATTCACAGTTGTGGGGTGCCCAACAAGGCTCTCAAGCCGACCGCATAAAGCGTGTTTTTTTTACCGAAGTCGTTGCGCGGCGGCTTAGTTTAATTCGTTAGCTGTCAAGTTGCAATCCGTTTGGCGGAGGTCCATAGTAACAGCATGAATAACTGGTCTGCTTGCTCTGCTGTTGAATGCGACCCTCAGAAGGTCAGTGGTGTTTGGGTGTTCCGTGGCACTCGCGTGCCGGTTTCCGCCCTTTTTGAGAATCTGGAAGATGTGGCGCAGTTATCTGATTTTGTCGCGTGGTTTCCCGGCGTCACAGCACAACAAGCTCGTGCTGTG
>CAZQIT010000021.1:0-3013 GCA_964592995.1 uncultured Nitrospirota bacterium
CAACCGAATGGCTGCGGACGGGATGGACCTTGGAAATGACGCCGACAGAGAGGTGGGACGGCACGGCCACTGCGGCCCGCATACCGGCCAGGCCCGCGCCCACAATCAGGACATCATGAACCGAGAGGGCATCCTTCACGGCGTTTCCCCACAATCTGAAAAAAAAGAGCGCCCCACTGGGAGGCGCTCAAGGAACGCTCACGAATGAGCGCGAACCGGCGCGACGAAAGCCACATTGCAGGCTCGAATCACATTACGATGACTCGCAGGGCAATCGCCGTTCAGGTACAATGGGGGAATCCTAGCAGGCGGAAAAACGGCTGTCAACCTATAAAAATCTGGAGTGTAAAAATCTGGAGGTGAAGCATGATGGACAACACGACCGAGTCAGCGATCATCCTGCCGTCTCATTCAAGAAAGATTCTGGGTCTCGACCTGGGCACGGCCTCAGTTGGTTGGGCGCTGATGGAGGAGCGGGAGGAATCCCCCACTCGGATCATCCGAGCAGGCGCACGGGTGTTTCCGGCGGGGGTGGATGAGGGGGGCGGAATTGAGCGAGGTCTCGACAAATCCCGTGCGGTGGCGCGGCGCGATGCCCGTCTGGCCCGACGTCTGCTCGACCGCCGGAGGCGGCGGCAGGTGAAACTGGCGAACCTGCTTGCACGGGAGGGGCTTCTCCCCACAGGCGATTGGACGGAACCGGCCCTGCGGCATGACGCGATCCTGAAACTCGATCGCGCGTTGTTCCCGCCGGAGATGGCGCGACAGACCCCGCACGTGCTCCCCTATCTTCTGCGCGCGAAGGCGCTGGATCATCCGCTGACGCCCCACGAATTGGGGCGGGCGCTCTATCACCTGGCCCAGCGGCGGGGGTTTCTTTCCAACCGCAAATCAGCGCCGAAGAAAGACGAGGAACCCGGCGAGATCAAACAGGAGATCGAAAGTCTTGCGGGCCAAATTCAAGAGGCGGGATGCCGGACGCTGGGGGAATATTTCTCTAAGCGTGATCCGACAGAGGCGCGCACCCGAACGCGGCATACCGCACGAAAAATGTACGAGGATGAGTTTGAAGCGATCTGGTCGGCACAGCGGCCGCACCATCCCCAGATTCTCACCGATGCGTTGAAGAAGGAAATCCAGCGCGCCATTTTCTTCCAACGACCTTTGAAGAGCGCAGAGGGTTTGATCGGCCTCTGTGAATTGGAACCGAAGCGAAAGCGGGCGCCGACGGCCCTGCTGATTGTCCAGCGGTTTCGTCTTCTTCAGAAGGTCAACGACCTGCAAATCACCGACAAGCGCACCGGCGAGATTCGACTTCTGACATCTGCAGAGCGGACAAAACTCATCGAAGTGCTCAATGCCGACGGCGATCAGACTTTTGCAGCGATCAAAAAGCGGCTGTCCCTGAAATCGCATGTCTTTAATCTGGAGCGGGCGGGCGAAAAGATGATCGGCAACCGCACCGCCAAAAAACTCCGAGATATTTTCGGCGCACGATGGGATGGCATGGATTCCGAAGAACGCGACCGGTTGGTGGAGGATGTGTGGTCGATCCACAAGGATGAAGCACTGGAGAGACGGGGCAAGGGCCATTGGCAGTTATCGAACGAGGCGGCCAAAGCGCTTTCCAACGTTGCACTGGAAGAGGGCCACTGCGCCCTCTCGCGTCAGGCGTTGGTCAAGGTGCTGCCGCGGATGGAACAGGGCACGCAGTACGAGACGGCACGCCGAGAGGTTTATGGTGAGCCGCCCAAACCAGAGGCGGCCGCATTTCTTCCAGCCCTTGCCAAGTCGCCCATTCCTGAAATCCGAAACCCAACAGTGACCCGAACCCTGTCCGAGTTGCGCAAGGTGGTCAATGACATTATCCGCGCCTATGGCAAGCCGGACGAAATTCGGATTGAACTGGCCCGCGATCTGAAACGAGGCAGAAAAGAGCGCGAGGTGGTCTGGAAAAAGAACGAGGCCAATCGGAAGAAACGCGAGACGGCGGCCCAGGAAATTCTCGCGGGGGTCGGCCTTCAGAACCCCGCCCGCGCAGACAAGGAGCGCTGGCTTCTCTACAAAGAATGCAACCGCACCTGTCCGTACACGGGCAGAGCGATTGAGGCCACGGCGCTGTTCGGCTCGGACTCCCCCATTGATGTGGAGCACATCATTCCCATGAGTCGCTGTCTGGACGATTCGTTTATCAATAAGACGCTCTGCTACGCGGAAGAAAATCGCAACCGGAAGACGAACAAGACCCCCTGGGAGGCCTACGGCGCCACGGAGGCGTGGGACGCCATCCTCCACAGGGTCAAGGCATTTTCAGGAGATGCGGCAGTCGAAAAGCTTCGGCGATTTCAATTGCAGACCATTGAGGAGTTTGCCGATTTCACGGCCGGTCAACTCAATGACACACGCTATGCCACGAAACTGGCCATGCGATATCTAAACCTGCTCTATGGCGGCGGCGCGGATGGGGTGAGCCAGGATGGAGAGCGTCGCATCTTGGCGGGTCGGGGGCAGGTGACCGCCCATCTCAGAAACGAGTACCGACTCAACACACTGCTTGGCGACGGCGGAGAAAAGAGCCGCGCAGATCACCGGCACCACGCCGTGGACGCCATCGCTATTGCCCTGGCGGATGCCGGGGAGGTGAAGCGGCTCAGCGATGCGGCGGCAAACGCCCGATCCTCCCGCCGCAGACGGTTTGCGCCGCTTGATCCCCCCTGGCCGACCTTTTTAGAAGATGCCCGATCCGCCATTGACGGGATTCGGGTCTCCCACCGGCCTTCCCACAAGGTCAACAATGCCCTGCACGAAGAGACGATCTACAGCAAGCTGCATCGGAATGAAGACGGCAGGGATTGCATCCACGTCCGCAAGCCACTGGCTGCCCTCAGCAAAGAGGGTGTCGGCCAAATTGTGGATGGCGTGATACGAAAAATCGTGCAGGAACGGCTGGGCGACGGCGATCCCAAAAAGGTCTTTTCCGATCCGGCCCAGCATCCCTTCATGGAGGCCATAG
>CAZQIT010000022.1:0-12189 GCA_964592995.1 uncultured Nitrospirota bacterium
CCCGCGCGGGGCTCGCCCCGATGCAGCGCCACGTGCCAGGGTCGATTGCCAGCGTGCGCTTTGGCCTAGCTCGCGTGATCGCGCGTCGCCTGTCCATCTGCCCGTGTTGCGGCGAGAACCGTGGGCGCAAGCGGCCTAATCGTGTGGCTTTGAATTTATAACACAGTACAGCTAAGTGCCAAAGTAAAGACCTGACCCCAAGTCCTCCTAACTTTTTTAGTGACATGGAAATAAATCTATGTTACCATTACTTTCCGTCTCTCTAGTAAATGGTTGGGCCTATCCAGTCACAGAAATTGTTGCGTTAATTAGGGTTTTGCGATGCATTACATAGATGCCCACATGGATGTCCTAAGAAAATATGTAAGATTAGATCAGCCCTTCGGCCCCCCAGATGCGGCAGAAATAGCAGAACCGGTATGCGTAGCTGCGCTTTATGAATGGAACAACAAGGCCTTTGCAGACATGCTGGAAGGCTCTGATGTCTTAGTCGGCCGTCGAGGATCAGGGAAAAGCTCGCTATTGAGTTCGTTTCCCGCCCGGAAACTTCTTCTCAGAGAATTCGATAGTGATGAAGGGCGAGAATTTCGAGAGCGATACAATATACCCTCGAAAGTTCTAAACAAGATACCGAACTTCGTAGTTGATGTCGATACCCCCAAGCATGTGGATGAATTCGAGTTGTACTGTAAGCAGCAGGCACACCTTCCACTTGTGGAAGTCTTAGCGGATATGTGGCGCAAAAGACTTTGGTGGCTCATTGGATGCGAGATTGAGGAAAACACCAAATGGCGGGAGAAGCTACCCGATGACATAAGAAGCTACATTTGCCACGATGACATTAAGAGAATCTCTGGCACAGATCCAAAGGCGGAACACGTCCTTCTTACGGAAAATCAGTACCAAAAGCATCTGGAAAATTTTTTGATAAAACACAGCTTACGAATTATTGTAACATTCGATAACATTGAAGAACACAAGTTTCAAGAGGTGCAGAATGCTGTGCTTGGCGGCCTGATCGCCGCTACTGGAAAATTTATCGGATCACAGCATCCATGCGTGGATGTAAAGCTTTGCCTTCCAGCCGAGCACTTCCGGCAGTTACAACAAATAAGCTTCCGTCCCGACAAAGATCTTCACAATGTCCAGTACCTACACTGGAGTGCTGCAGAGCTTTTGCAGATTGTCGCGCGTCGACTAGGGGTATATTTATCGCTCTGGAACAATGCGGAGTTCAGTTCGATTCAGGGGCTTAAGATGGCAAATCGAACAATGCTAATGGAATTTTGGCACCGCTATCTTCCAGAGACGATTATCAACTCCGTAGGAGTCAAGGAAAGTTCTATAACATATATTTTACGTCATACACAGATGTTACCACGTCAGATAATTTCCGTATTGAATGCCATCTGTAAACGCCTCACGGGTAACGGCGATATACTTTTTAGCAGAAGATTTACTGACCACGAAATAATCAAAGGCGTTGAGGATAGCGAGTCGAGCAACGTACAAGCTGTATTATTTATGTTTAGGAGACTCTATACGGAAATCGACGACTTATTTAGTGCAGTCATGCCTCGCCTCACCCGAGAATTTGACTACGGACGGTTGCAAAGCGTTTGGCACTCTAGCGGAAAAACCTACATGGCGAGCATGGGCAAACCAGAATTTATTTCTTTCTGGCAATTAATGTTTGCAACGGGGGCAATAGGCCTTCGAGTTGACAACGACGGAAGATCAGAGATTTACTCGGTGGCGCGTTTTGAATTTAACACAAAGCATGTACTAAGTATTAGCGATAAGGATAGCCTTTGCGTGCATCCCCTGTTTTCAAGGATTTACAATTTGGAACGAAATGGAAACGCAAAAATAATACTTCCGCGTGGGGCGGACTTCCAAAACTGGGTCGGAGTATAATACGAGCATAGGTGTCCAAAACATGCCAGAGGCCCCTTACCTTGACGAAGCAAAAATAGAGCGTTATATTCCTCTTTTCTGGATATTAATCGCAATCATCGCTTTGTCTGGCATTGTCACTGCCTATATCACTCATGATGGGCACTGGATAGACAAAAGTGGCAAAGTGATAGTCGCTGCCTCGCTATTGCTGACATATTTGCAATTTCACTATGAAGGGAAGATAGACGAGAGATTCAATGAAACCTCTAAAGTCATCGAAAAAATTCTTAACGACAAAGGGGTTTCTCCTGACGAGCGACTTCGTGTTGTTTCCGAATCAACTAGCGCGATGAAGTTTCGCTTTGAAGAGACTCGCCGAAAAGTTCTATTGCGTGCGCTTGCGACAGCTGGGGTTGGGGAGCTAGTTGCCGCATTCGGGGGTACACTATTTGAAAACATTGGGGTCAGGTCTTTACTTTGTCACTTTTGGTCAGGTCTATTTTGAAACAGAACAGCGATACGGGAATGGCGTGCCACATACTGACGAAGGACACCATCCATTCGAGATTGCCAACCTTTACCCGTAGACTTAAAATAGATGACGACCTCGGGGCTATAGCGCAAAGAGACAAGCAACTTCTTGTTTTCAGATTTAGGCCGACCACGCAACACCCGAATTGGAACCATGTCTGTAAGCTGCTTTGGCATAAGCGGCTGGGCGTCAGGGTCGGTTCTCGCGGCGGCCGTAATGGCCTTGTCCTCTGCTGTAGTAGGCATGAGAACAGTGGGTTTTTTAGAAATTTTCAACATAGTGTTTTACCTCACGACGATTGGCACGGCGCAAACTGATGATTCTTCTCACTTCGCCACGATCTACAAATGCCACATAGTACAGGCTCTTGGTTTTCGGAA
This sequence comes from uncultured Nitrospirota bacterium, assembly GCA_964592995.1. Classification (GTDB taxonomy): domain Bacteria; phylum Nitrospirota; class Nitrospiria; order SBBL01; family CAZOFZ01; genus CAZOFZ01. The sequence goes on from CAZQIT010000022.1 coordinate 2,812, forward strand.
CGAGTGCAATGATTCGCATTTCGTTGTACAGAAACCGGTCATCAACCCAGACTATCGCAGCTTCCCAATCGAGTTCGCCTGCCATAGATAGCGACACGCCATGCTTTGTTTTGTTCGCTATGTCCTTTGAAGGATCAAACTCAATTCGCACACTTAATTGTAGCTACAATAAGTATACTTGTCAAATAACCCGAACAGATTGTTTGAGTTTGGCCGCCCGCTCCAGCGTCTGGTTGTCCCGTAGCGGAGCGGAGGGGCGACGACCTACGATAAGCTGCCAGCACACCGACGCTGAATAAAAAATGTGACGCTGGTGCGGGTCAGCTTAAGCGCATTGTTGGGCCAAGAATGTAGCATTGCAACAAAAACATTGGGGTCAGGTCTTTACTTTGGCACTTTTGGTCAGGTCTATTTTGAAACAGAACAGCAAAACTTGGGGGATTAGGGGTCAGTCCTTTGGATTATAGGAAATGACTCCGCGCTGGCGCTTGGCTGAGAAAGGAGGCCTGGTCAATAAAGAGGGCCGGATGGTTCTCCTGATCAAATCCTGTACCAGGGGGTCTTGATTCTCAACCGGCGGACAGCGCATCGGGCCATGATCCCTTACGTTTGTCGGGGGTAGATTTCCCGTCGCGGGGGGAGTTCGATTCCATTTTGTTTAAAGAGTGGAAGCACTTGTCCATAAAGATCGCTCAAGACCAGGCCCCCAATTTTGGGGTCGGCCACCCAGATGAGCAGCTCGAATCGGAGAGAGACTTCTTCGATGGCACAAAATAGCACCTCCGGCCCGGGCTGTTTCAGCACCGATGTGTGTGCGGCGGCAATCTGGAGCAGAAGCTGTTTTACGCGATCCACCTCTGCGTGATGCGCGACTTCGACGACCAGATGAAATCGAACACGCGGGTCTTCATACGACCAGTTCGTGACCCTGCCGTTGATAAAATCGGAGTTGGGAACGATGATGGCGACATTGTCCGGCGTGCGGATGATCGTTGCGCGCATGTAAATATGCTGAACATCCCCATGCACATCGCCCAGGGAGATGCGATCCCCCACGCTGATGGGATGTTCAAACAGAAGGATCAGACCCGCCACAAAATTGGCGACGACATGCTGAAGGCCGAATCCGACGCCGACCCCCAGCAGACCGGCCAGCACCGCCAGCGTTCCGAGATTGACGCCCAGGAATTGAAGGCCCAGAATCACCCCCAGCGCCATCCAAAGATAGTGCATCAGCCGGAGCAGCGTATATTGCAGACCTTCCTCAATCTTGAATCGGGGCAGCACCTTTCGGCGCAACATCCGGCTAAGCAGGCGGGAGAGCACAAAAGCGCCGCAGACCAAAAGCACCGCACCCAGGATGGAGATGAGGGTCACCTCCATTTTCTGAATGCGAAAGAGGGGCGTCTCCAGAAATTCCGAAATCTGACGCCAGATCGTGTCTTCCTGCCGCCGAAAAAGACCTATCGGGATCACCCCGTTTTTAAAGAATGGAGAGATGCTCAATCCGTCACCACACGTACAATGAGTTCTAACTCAACGGGAGAATCCAGCGGGAGGGAAACGGCGCCCAGGGCGAGACGGGCATGACGACCTGCCGGCCCCCAAAGATCAACCAGCAGGTCAGAGGCGCCGTCGGCTACCGCCGAATGCCGGGTAAACTCCGCACCACAGGCGACATGCACTCCCATCCGCACGATTTGTGCCACGGCCGAAAGCGTGCCTAATTCTGCCTTAACGACCGCCAGGGCGTTCAAAAGGGCCACCCGGGCCGCCTGTTTGCCCGCCTCCAGTGTGAGCGCCGCACCCACCTTCCCCACAAAGGCTAACCTTCCGTCAACAAAGGGCAACATGCCGGACAAGAAGAGGAGGTCGCCGGACCGGACGGCCGGTACGTAGTGGGCCACCGGTTTTGGCGGGACGGGGAGGGTGATCCCCAATGTCGAAAGGCGGGATTCAATGTCTATGGGCGGGATGTTCACGGGGCGTCTTATGGTTTGCGTCGCTGATATTTTGCAACGGCGGCGTTATGTTTTGACAGTGTTTTTGAAAAATGGTGCGAGCCGTCATTTTTGGAAACAAAGAAGAGATAATCGACCTCCGCCGGAAAGAGGGCGGCATGAAGGGCCTCTTTGCCGGGGTTGGCAATCGGTCCGGGCGGAAGCCCCTCCACGGTGTAGGTATTATAAGGAGAAGGGGTTTCGAGATCGGATCGACGAAGGTTCCCGTTAAACGAAGAGAGGGCATAGATGACCGTCGGATCACTCTGGAGGCGCATCCCTTTCCGCAGCCGGTTGTGGAACACGGCGGAGACAAGACCACGCTCTTCCGGACGGGCCGTTTCCTTCTCGATAATGGAGGCCAGCGTGACCACTTCATGGCGCGTCATGCCGATCGCATCGGCCCGCCGCATCCAGGCCCCGTTATAAACGGTTTGAAATTGGAGCAACATTTTTCGAACGATCTCCGTCGGAGACATTTTTCCTGAAAATTGATAGGTGGCGGGGAAAAGATAGCCTTCCAGTGTCGTCCCGCCAAATTCCGCAGACAGGATCGGATCACGAACGACCTCCTGAAAGAGGGCCGCTGGCACAAGACCCTCCGCCTCCAGAATTCGGCCAATCTGCTCGGCCGTCGATCCTTCGGGAATGAGTACCGGGTGTTCGATGACTCGGCCCTGAACAATCACATCCAGAAGGTTCCACGGACGCATGGCCGCATCCAGAAGATATTCCCCCGCCTGCATCTGGGTTTCGACCGACAGCCATTTCCCCAGGAGGAAGAAATAAAGTCGGCTGGTGACGAGTCCTTCGCGTTCGAGTTGATCGGTAATCTGCGAAAACGAGGCCCCCTCCGGAATGTCGATGCGCTTCGGAGCGCCCGCAGACGCAGGGGGTTGTTTGAGAAATAGCAGGCCCCCGACGGCAAACGCCGCCACGGACGAGGCGATGCAAAACAGGATCATCCATACTTTGGCCATGGGAACGTCTAGTATAACGTTTCAGTAAAACATACACATATCCCGTTCACCCTGAGCTTGTCGAAGGGTGAGCCATTTCAATGGGTTCCGTTCATGGTTCGACAAGCTCACCACGAACGGTGTGTGTACAGTATTGATGAAACGTTATACTACGCCTTATTCTCTCTCGCGGCCAGATCGTCAATCTTTTTCTCCAGGCGTTCAAAATCGGCGCGCGTGGGAATGATGCAGGAGAGCCGCTGCCGAATATCGCCCACCTTGTGCCGGATCTCCTCTTTGCCCCGCTCTGCCAAGTCCACTTTGCCCCGCTCTGCCAAGTCCACAACGGCCAGCAGACGGCGCGCACGGTCCCCTTGGCCCTCTTCCCCTTCCTTGATCAGGGTTTCTAGCGTTTTTTGTACCCGTTGTTTTACGCCCAATCCGGCCAACGCCACTTTTTTAAGTGAGTTCAACATCGTCTCCTCCTTGTTTGATTGACAGATTCAAATGGGTTGCAATCACCTCGAATGACCGCTCCACCGCCACATCCAGCATCGCAACCTTTTTTCCTCCGGCCTGAGCCATCGCCGCCGTACCGCCGCCCGTCCCTTCAATCGGGAGGGCCAACGCCTTGATCAACTCCGCCGCCGAGAGACGGGTGGTCCAATCGGGGGTCACCATCACCACCAGTGTCGCCGCGTCTTTTTGGGGAGAAAGGGCGCCCACCACAATCACCCCCGATTTGAGACGATCCCGCAGGTGATCCGCATACGCGCGAATTTCCCGAATCGTGGCAGGCGGAACCGTGCGCGACAGCACAGAGACGGGGCCGATGTGCCGCACTGCGGATAGGGGGTCTGTCGAATCTGTGGCGTCAGATGGAGCAGCAGCCGTCAGCGACAGCGCCCGGAGCCGCTCAATCTCCCTCTCCTTCTCCTTGACCTGACAAAGAAGCCACGTCACCTTTCGCGCGGCCTCTTCGGCCGGTACTTTCAGCGACGTCACCAAGCCTCGCAGCGTCGCATCCTGCATTGTAATCCAATCGCGGGCACCAATACCCGTCACCGCCTCAATCCTGCGAATGCCGGAGGCCACACTCCCTTCTCGAACAATTTTGAAGAGGCCGATTTCACCGGTGGCGGCGACGTGTGTGCCGCCGCACAACTCGCGGCTGAACGCCGACATACAGACCACCCGCACGCGCTCCCCATATTTTTCGCCAAACAGGGCCATCGCGCCCAGCGTCAGCGCGGAGGCCATCCCCATGACCTCGGTCTGCACCCCGATGTTGCCGAGGGTTGCGTCGTTGACGCGCCGCTCAATCCGGTCGATCTCTTTTTCGGTCAGCGGCGCAAAGTGGCGAAAATCAAATCGGAGACGATCTGGCGCCACACGAGAACCCGCCTGTTGCACATGATCTCCCAGCGTCTCCCGAAGTGCAGCGTGAAGCAGATGGGTGGCCGTATGGTTGCGCGCCGTGTTTCGGCGCACCCCCTCATCCACCGAGACCGGATAGCGGTCGCCCACCCGCAATTCGCCCCGATCCAGCGTGGCGTGATGGACGTGCAGGTCGGATATCGGCTTGACCGTGTCCGCAATCGTCGCAAAAAGCCCTGGGGAAGAGAGCTGCCCACAGTCCCCCACCTGTCCCCCCGATTCGCCGTAAAAAGGGGTGCGATCAAAAAGCAGATCGACGACCTCTCCCTTCGCTGCCACATCCACCCGTCGTCCCCCCTTGAGCATGGCCACGAGTGTAACCGACTCTGTCAGATGCTCATAGCCGGTAAAGAGGGTCTCGCCAAACTCTTTCAGTAAGGTCTCATAAACACGATCGGTCTGATCTGCTGGAGACCGTGACCCCTGCGAGGGGTGCGGCCCCTGCGACCCCTCCGAGAAGTGCGACCCCATCCATGATCTCCGTGCGCGCTCTTTTTGTTCCTCCATTGCCGCATGAAATCCCGCCAGGTTCAGGGAAAGCCCCTCTTCCCGTGCGATCTCCTCCGCCAGATCGACGGGGAAGCCATAGGTGTCATAAAGCGTGAAGGCCGTCTCTCCGTTCAGGACGGATGCCCCCTCTCCCTTGAGGCGATTCAGGATGTCGGAGAGGCGCTGTGTTCCTTCCCGTAACGTGTGGGCAAATCGCTCCTCCTCATTCAGCACGATCTTTGCCACCTGCGAAGCCCGCTCGGCCAGTTCGGGGTAGGCGCTTTGCATCTGCCCGACCACAGCGCCCGTCAGGGTGTGCAAGAACGGATCGCAAAGTCCAATCTTTTGTCCAAAACGCGAAGCCCGGCGCAGGATGCGGCGCAGCACATAGCCTCGGCCTTCGTTGGAAGGGAAGACGCCGTCGCTGATGAGGAATGTGATCGCACGAAGATGATCGGCGATGACTCGGCCTGCAGGGGCGGCCATGACTTCGTCCACAGACCATCCCGCGCGCGCCCCGATGGCATCAAACAGGGGCCGGAACAGGTCCGTCTGGTAATTGCTGTGAACCTCCTGACAGATGGCCGCAATTCGTTCAAGACCCATACCGGTGTCGATGCTGGGGGCGGGGAGTGGGGCCAGCCGACCGTCTGCGTCTTTATTGTATTGCATAAAGACCAGATTCCAAATCTCCAAATAGCGGTCGCAATCACAATGCCCGATGCCGGGACAGTCCGGGTGAACGACTTCTCCCTGATCGAAGAGGATTTCGGAACAGGGGCCACAGGGACCGGTCTCGCCCATTTGCCAGAAATTATCCCGATCCCCCAGCCGCACGATCCGGTCGGACGCGACCTGCCGTGTCCAGAGCTGCACCGCATCGTCATCGTTGTGGTAGACCGTCACCCAGAGACGGGCGGGGTCCAGAGAGAGGTGCCGCGTGAGAAACGCCCAGGCATAGGCAATGGCTTCTTCCTTGAAATAGTCGCCGAAGGAAAAATTGCCCAGCATCTCAAAAAAAGTATGGTGCCGTCCCGTCTGTCCCACGTTTTCAAGGTCGTTGTGTTTGCCACCGGCACGCACACATTTCTGGGCGGAGACCGCCCGAACGTAGGGACGCCGTTCCAGGCCCAGAAAGGCCGACTTGAACTGCACCATGCCAGCGTTAACAAAGAGGAGCGTGGGATCGTTGTGTGGAATGAGCGGCGCGCTGGACACGGGGGTATGTCCCCATTCCGAAAAGGCGCGCATAAATTGGTCTCGGATTTCAAAGGCGCGCATATCGACCGTCTCCTGGAAGACGCAAACTGTGGGGCCGCACCCCCCGCAGAGCGCGGCGCTCTCGCAGGGGATTAAAACCGCTCAATGGGGAGGGCGGTGCCTGCTTCTTCGAGCCTTTGATTCTCTTCCCAACTGTCGCGGGTGGATTGGATGCCGCGCACCCGCAGCGCAAAATCGTCCGGATTGCTGCTCCAGCGCAACGCTTCCTCGTAGGTGATCCGCTCTTTTTTCAGATGTTGATGAAGCGATTGATCGAACGTTTGCATGCCGTATTGCGACGCCCCCGCCGCGATCAGGTCATGAATGCGGCGGGTCTTGTCCTGATCAATAATGGCCTCCCGAATCGTCTGCGTGGCGATCATCACTTCAACGGCGGGGACGCGCCCCTTTTTATCGATGCGCGGCACCAGACGCATGGAAACGATTCCTTTGATGACGGCGGCCAGTTGAAGACGCACCGACTGGCTTTGATTGGGAGGGAAGATCGAAATCAGCCGGTTGATCGTCTCCACCGCATCCAGGGTGTGAAGTGTGCTCATCACCAAATGTCCGGTCTCCGCCGCCTGCAGGGCCGTCGAGATGGTTTCATAATCCCGCATCTCTCCGACCAGGATCACGTCCGGGTCCTGGCGTAGCGCGGAGCGCAGGGCCACAGCGAAGGATTCGGTGTCATGGCCGATTTCACGTTGGCTCACCAGGCCCTTTTTGTCTCGATGCAAAAACTCAATCGGGTCTTCAATGGTGACGATATGCACGTTCCGGTTCTGATTAATATAATCAACCATCGACGCCAGCGTGGTCGATTTTCCGCTGTTGGTCGTGCCGGTGACGATAATCATTCCCCGCTGCTCCAGGGCCATTTTTTCAATCACGGGGGGAAGCAGCAACGACTGCATCGAGGGAATCGTGGCAGGCACCACGCGCAATACCATGGCCACGGTCCCACGCTGCTGAAACACATTCACGCGGAATCGTCCGAAACCGGGGGCACTGTAGGCCATGTCCAACTCCCCCTGCGCTTTAAATTTTTCCTGTTGTGCAGCGCTCATCATGGAATAGGCGAGGGCCAGCGTTTCCTGTGGACTCAGCTTGGGAAACGGGTCCAGCGGCACGACCGCCCCGTGCATCCGAACCATGGGCGGCGCTCCCACCTTGATATGGAGATCCGATGACCCTTTTGCGATGGTCGCCTTCAACAAGACATCAATGTTAATCTCCAAGAGTCTCCCTCTTCTTTTTGGCCGTCTCCCGTATCTCCGTGCTCGTGTCCGTTGTCTGGGGAGGGGAGGGATGCGATGCCCCCGCTCGATGCAATCCGGCCGTCTGCAGGAGCGCCTCTTCGATGGCCAGCGCCGTTTTTTTGTTCTCTCTCAAATAGGCGACGGCCTGATCCCGCCCCTGACCGACCCGTTCCCCTTTATAGGAATACCATGCCCCGCTTTTGTCGACGATCTTTTTCTCCACCCCTATATCCAGCAATTCTCCCTCTTTGGAAATGCCGACATTGAACAGGACATCAAACTCCGCCTGTCGGAAGGGGGGGGCGACTTTATTCTTGATGACTTTGACCCGAACGCGGTTTCCGCTGACCTCCTGCCCCTCTTTGATGGATTCGACCTTGCGAATATCCAGTCGGATGGAGGCGTAGAACTTGAGGGCGTTTCCGCCGGTGGTGGTCTCCGGATTGCCAAACATGACACCGATCTTCATCCGAATCTGATTGATGAAGATGACACAGGTCTGGGATTTTGAAATCACCGCCGTCAACTTGCGTAGCGCCTGGGACATGAGGCGGGCTTGCAGCCCCATGTGGGCGTCGCCCATCTCCCCCTCAATTTCGGCGCGCGGCACCAGCGCCGCCACCGAGTCAATGACAATGACATCCACCGCGCCGCTGCGCACCAGCGTTTCGGTGATTTCCAGGGCCTGTTCACCGGTGTCCGGCTGGGAAATCAGCAGTGATTCGGTCTTGACCCCCAATCGTGCGGCATAGTGCATATCCAGGGCATGTTCGGCATCCACAAACGCCGCCGTTCCCCCCTCCTTCTGGGCCTCCGCGATGGCATGCAGGGATAGGGTGGTCTTGCCGGAAGACTCCGGACCGAAGATTTCGATAATGCGGCCTCGCGGCAACCCGCCCACCCCCAGGGCTATATCCAGACCCAGCGATCCGCTGGAGAAGACCCGTACCTCCGCCGCGACGTGACCGGCCCCCAGCTTCATAATCGCCCCTTTTCCAAACTGTTTCTCAATTTGAAGCAGCGCAATGTCCAACGCCTTTGCCCGATCCAACTCCTGCCCGCCTCGTTCTGCCATGTCATCTCCTCCGTGAATTTTCGTTATCTTATCCGATGGACCGCGCACAGCGAAAGCCAATGGTCGTATCGCGATAGTTCGGGAACATCTTCATCCGTGCGGAAACACGTCCCGAAATGTGCGAGTCGTTCCAGGAACTTCCCCGCAGCACCTTCAGGTCGCCCTGAAGTGGGCCGTTCGGGTTCCGCACGGGGGCATGTTGATAATACGCCTCTTCATACCCATCCTGCACCCATTCCCGCGCATTGCCCGCCATGTCGTAGAGTCCGTATGAACTTTTATCCGATTCATACGACCCCACCCCGCGTGTGTAAAAGCCTCCGTCTTCATCCCCCGTGAAGTTGGCCAAGCCCGTCTGATAATGGTCGCCCCACGGCCATGACCCGCCGTTTTGGCCCCGCGCCCCCTTTTCCCATTCGGCCTCTGTTGGAAGACGCAGGCCCCGCCATTCACAATAGGCCGCAGCGTCATCCCATGAAACACGCACCACCGGCTGGCCAGGATCGCTAAACTGTTCGATATGCGGCATCGGACGTTCCCCCATCATCCCCTTCCGCCGCAGCGGAGATCGATGTGAGGTGGCCTGAACAAACGGGGCATACTCCCCCTGTGTGACCTCATATTGCTGAATTTCATAGGCATCCAAAAAAACAGGTCGTGCCGGTTTTTCGTCATAGGCCCCTTCTTCACTTCCCATGTTGAACTCGCCCGCCGGAATCAGAATCAGGGGTGCGACCCCTGCGAGGGGTGCGACCCCTGCAGAGGAACTTTCTTTTTGCGGAGACAGCGTTTTGGGAGAGATCACCTGCGGCGGGGCCTTTGGCGCCGTCAGGAGAATCCCCGCAATGGCCACTGCAACCAGCGCCAACACAAACAAAAACCATGCCTTAATAAAG
>CAZQIT010000023.1:0-8186 GCA_964592995.1 uncultured Nitrospirota bacterium
CGTGTGGACATCCACACACGCGTGATCTACCGCCGTTTTAGTAACGGGGTTCAATATGTTTTGTATGGTAGTCACGATCAGGTGAGGCGTTTTTTAAAGTCCCTGTGATTGAAATGGTTCTTGGCAATACGATCTTAAGGACTGAGAAAGTTCTTTGTGTCGGGAAGTGTTGCGGGCATTCAGCCCCACCACTCCAAGCGACTTCGAATGCTGTTGGCTGCGTTGGATACGGCAAAGTCCATTGAGGACGTGGACATTCCCGGGTTTCGGTTACACCCCTTGAAGGGGGAAGAACGAGGTCGGTGGTCGGTATGGATAAATGGCAATTGGCGTGTGACTTTTGAATTCAAGGACAGACACGCCTACATCCTAGACTATGAGGACCATCACTAATGGGCATGCACAATCCACCCCATCCGGGTGAGTTCATTACCGAGGTGTACCTGGAGCCCCAACTTGACATCACGGGTCTCCTTTCTATAGGATCACGGGTCTTGTGAGAAGGCGCGTAGCTCAGGGGTAGAGCGCTTGCTTGACACGCAAGAGGTCGGCGGTTCGAGACCGCCCGTGCCTACCAGTTTCAGCGCGCCTGCGAAAGGCGGTCTGCTTCGCACACCCACCGGCATCGGTGATTTTGGCTAGCCTGCTGGTAGCAGGCTGCAGAGGCGGCGCAAGCCCCGGCTGAGAAATTGAACCTATTTTGAGGGAGAGGCTCCAACCCGGTTTTACCGGTTGGAGGGGGCGATGTAGGCCCCGTCTAAATTGTGAGAGAACTTGTTCTTGAAATTGAGGGGACGGAAAAACGGGTGGCGGAAGGTGTCCCCTTTTCCGATGTCGTCAAATCGCTGGGACCGAAAGACGCCGCTTTGTCCGTCTTGGCCGTCTGCGTCAACGGAGCCTTGAAAGACCTCTCGGCCCAAGTGGATTCGGACGCGCGGGTTTCGTTCATCCTCTTTGATTCACCCGAAGGGCGGGAGATTTATCGCCACAGTTCCGCGCATCTGATGGCGCAGGCGGTCAAAGAGCTTTTCCCTACAGCACAGATGACGATCGGCCCGGCGATTGAAGAGGGGTTTTACTACGACTTCGACTTCGAGCGTCCATTTACGCCGGAAGATCTGCAAAAGATCGAATCCCGCATGGTGGAAATTTCCCGCCGCGACCTCTCCATTACCCGCATGGAACTGACGGCTGAAGCGGCGATCCGGCTGTTTCAGGAACGGGGAGAACCCTACAAAGTCGAGCTGATTCAAGAGATTGATGCGCCCCCCATCTCGGCCTATCGCCAGGGTGAATTTGTTGATTTGTGCATGGGGCCTCATGTCCCCTCGACCGGAATGATCCATGCCATCAAACTGACCCACATTGCGGGGGCCTACTGGCGGGGCAGCGAAAAGAACAAAATGCTCCAACGGATTTATGGTACCTCGTTCTTCACGCAAGAGGCCCTGGACGCGCACCTGGAACGCCTAGAACAGATCAAGGCACGCGACCATCGGAAGCTGGGCAAAGAGCTTGACCTGTTTTCCATCTCCGACAAAATTGGGCCAGGGCTGATCTTGTGGCATCCGAAGGGGGCGATCATTCGGAAGACCATCGAAGATTTTTGGCGGGATTCGCACCTTGCGGCAGACTATGACCTGGTCTTTACACCGCATATGGCGCAGCTCTCCCTCTGGGAGGAGAGCGGGCATTTGTCGTTTTATAAAGACAACATGTTCAGCCCCATGGAAGTGGAAGGGGTTCCATACGAAATCAAGCCGATGAATTGCCCCTTTCACATCATGATCTACAAGTCACGACTGAGAAGCTATCGGGACCTTCCCTTCCGGTGGGCTGAATTGGGCACGGTCTATCGCTATGAGCGGTCGGGTGTTCTGCATGGCCTGCTGCGGGTGCGGGGCTTCACCCAGGACGATGCCCATCTTTTTTGCCGACCCGATCAGATTGAGGCGGAAATCCTGAAGGTGCTGGACTTTTCCACCTCCGTCTTCAGCGCGTTCGGCTTTACCGAGTATGACATCTATCTCTCCACGCGCCCCGAGAAATATGTGGGAAGCCTAGAACGCTGGGAGCAGGCGACGGCGGCACTGGAGGGGGCCTTAAAACAAAAGGGCCTGCCCTACCAGGTCGATCCCGGAGAAGGGGTCTTTTACGGGCCTAAAATTGACATGAAGATCAAGGACGCCTTGGGCCGTGCTTGGCAGTGCGCCACGATCCAGGTCGATTTTAATTTACCCGAACGCTTCGCCCTTTCCTATCGCGGCGCAGATGGACAGGAACACCCGCCCATCATGATTCATCGCGCCCTGATGGGATCGCTGGAGCGCTTCTTTGGGATGCTCATCGAACACTATGCCGGGGCCTTCCCCACTTGGCTTTCGCCCGTTCAGACCACGGTGATTCCCATCACACAGCGCCATCAGGAATATGCCGAGGGGGTCCATCAAGCCCTGCGTGAGGTCGGTGTACGAAGCCATCTGGACGACCGCAACGAGCGGATGCCCAGCAAAATCCGGGATGCGCAGCAATCAAAGGTGCCCTATATGCTCATCCTGGGAGACCGTGAGGTGGCAAACCAAACCGTATCCGTGCGAGACCGTGTGGGGGTGTCCACAACCCTGCCGCTGGCCCAGTTTATTCAAACCATCAAGGAGGCGATTGCGCGTCGCACAGGGGTGGACGCGCCGGTCTGTGTTTAACACAAGCCCCTTGAAACATTACGGAGGTCCTTTATCGTCGTCAAATTAAGAGTCAATCATCTCATCCGTGCACGGGAAGTCCGCGTCATCGGCCCGGATGGCGAACAGATCGGCGTCATGCCTTCCTATGATGCCATCAAAAAAGCATCCGATACGGGCCTTGACCTGGTGGAGGTGGCACCGAATTCCGTTCCGCCGGTCTGCCGGATCATGGATTTTGGGAAATACAAATATGAGCAGAGTAAAAAGGAACATGCCACCAAGCTGCATCAGCGGGGCACGCATCTCAAAGAGATCAAGTTGCGGCTGAGTACCGGCGTGCATGACCTGGATGTAAAAATCCGCCATGCCAAGGAATTTTTGGAGGATGGCAACAAGGTCAAAGTGGCCATCATGTTTAGGGGAAGAGAGCGGGCCTATCAACAAAAAGGCTGGGAGCATATGGCCCATATTCAAAAGGAACTCCAGTCGGTTGGGCAACCTGAATACCCTCCTAAAATGGAGGGGAGTTGTCTGGCAATGATCCTGGTGGCCAAGTCGGCCAAAGAAAACAAAGGAGCCTAACATGAAGTTAAAGACGCACAGCGGCGCCTCAAAGCGCTTCAAAATAACGGGCAGCGGAAAAGTGCGCCGAAGGAATGCGGGCAAGCGGCACCTGCTCGTCCACAAATCGGCCAAACGGAAGCGCGGCATGCGGGGTGACGCCCCGGTCCATTCGGGTGAAACTACCATGGTGCGGCGGCTTCTGCCAAACTGAACGTCATTATCAACCTAAGGAGAGATCATGCCCAGAGCAAGAGGGGGACCCAAAACACGACAACGTCGCCGTGATCGCCTGAAAATGGCGAAAGGGTATTATGGCGCAAAGAGCAAGCTGTTCCGAACGGCGACGGAGGCGGTGGATAAGGCCCTTCAATATGCCTATCGGGACCGGCGCGCCAGAAAACGAGAATTCCGAAGGCTCTGGATTGCCCGAATCAACGCCGCCGTTCGAGAACATGGCTTCACCTACAGCCGTTTTATCGAAGCGCTAAAGACGTGCAACATTGGACTGAACCGCAAGGTATTGGCCGACATGGCCTCGTCGGAAGGCCTGGCCCAACTGGTTTCCGCCGTACGCGCCAGGGTCAGTTCACAGGCCACATAATGCATCACGGCCAAGGTTGTTTCCAGCTTCTGCACAGAGGCACAACGGAGGAAAGAGCATGAAGAAAGGTCTGAGTGGACTGGGCGTTTTTCTGTTGGTGATGGGGATGGTGTTCACGAAAGTCCATGCCCAAGATACAGCGGGACCGTGGAGCGTCGGTGTTCGGGGTGGCGCGGGATTCCTGGGCCAGGATGTGGATCAGGATGCGGAGGGGCTGACCGGCCCTTCGGCCAGCCTCACGGTGACCCGTCGCATCACGAATGCGGCTTCCCTGGGGGTCGCTAATGACCTTGCTAACTTTATGTTTCTTTCCACCGAGGACGAACCCAGCGCCCTGGCGGTGGGGCTGGACGTGGCTTGGACATCGCATAAAATAAAGTCAAAAATAGACGGGGTTAACTTCGGTGTGGCCGACACGGTTCTGCTGCTTCCCCATGTCGAAATCCGAACCAACCGGTTTGACGGCATAACACCCTATCTTCTGTTGGGCGTCGGAGTGGCATTCAACAGCTTCAAGGAAAGTCCCGAATTTGCTGCACGCTGCACTCCAGACCCTTGTAACATCGAACGCTTCCACACCCCTGCATTTAAAATTGCGGGAGGCGCCGACTATTTCCTGACGCCGCGCCTTGCGCTGAACACGGAACTGGGTTGGAAATTCAATGACCGTGACGTTGTACCGAAAGTCAACGCCACACCCACCCTGAATGGGCTGAGAACCAACGGGTTTACCCTCCTGACCGGCCTGCGCTATTACTTTTAGGGCCAAGTTGCAAGCGCGATAGAAAGTTCGTGGCGGACGCGTCGTTAGCGGCGTTTCCTGACGCCGCCTTTGCGCCGGAGTCCAAGACCTGATAGAAGCAGGTCTGGTGCGTCGATTCGATCACCCGGCCGGCGGCGGAAGATGCCAAGCTCAAGTAGGTAATCAAGCAACTCGCGGCCTTCGAACGGCGGCGACTTGGCGTCTTTTCCTCCGGATAATCCCTCCAGCAACTTGATCGCTTGTTTCTCGGCGCAAGGCACAAGTGGACTGTCGCGTAGTTTCTCCTTGAGCGCTTCAAGCCAAGGCCATTCATCCTTCGATTGGGCCACGTGATCGTCTGAGACACGATCCAGCGCGCGCCGCAGGGATGCCGGCTCCAGCAATCGTTGAGCCTTCAAAGTGCTGAAGGTCTGCAATGCCTGGCGCGCGGCCTCCTCGAATAGCCGTACGAACGGACGTGGATAGCCTCGACCCAGCCCGTCGCGCACATGGTCGAGCAGCCAGCGATAGACCAACCCTTTTTTCTGGTTTGCGCCCATGTAGATGCCAACCATACGCTCTACCACCGGGCGGGCGTCCTGCCAGGTTCGTAACTTCGGAATCCGGCCGAGAACTGGATCATCGCTCCATGTCACACCCTTGACGGCCTGCACATAGTCGGCCCATGCGCTATTCGTATTGGCGAGGCGCTTGAGTAACAGGCCGTAGAGATCGCGGTCGCTCCACACTAATTCCACTCGTCCGGCGGCAAGCTTAGCCATGTCCGCGCCGCCGACCTTGCCGTGCCTCTCATACAAGTCGGTGCGCAGGAACAGTTTGGCGCGAATGCGCCGCCAACGGCGCGCATAGGCAGCCCACAACGCCACCAGACCACGTACCCCAGCTTCGACCAGATTCCAATCGCCATTGCCGAGGGTGTCCAACTCGTCGTATGTCGCGAACAGATAGCGACCTTGCTGCTCCAGTTGCTCGTCCAACCGATCCAGCACCACGACCGGTTTGGTCCCCAGCGCGCAGAAGGCGTGGTGAATGGCCTCGACATCCGCCGCAGCCGGCTTGAGCAGTGCTTCTACATCGGTTCGACCCTGTTCATCCAAATGGTCTTTCAGGGCACGCACCAGGTAGGCGAACCACAGTTCGCGCAGCGTTTCCGTGCCGTGGCCCACAGCGTGCATGAAGGCGCGCAGGCCTAATCCTTCGAAGCTCTTGCTCCCCGCCGGGTACAGGCGCAACCATTTCGAAGACCCGATCGGCAGACGCACAGCCGGCGCGTGAAGCTTCACGGCATCGTACAAGGTTGTGTCCGTCAGCACGCGCGCGATCTCAGTCTTGCCCGATCCGCGCGGACCCACCACCAGCACCACGTCCGGGTCGAGCAGACGCAAGTGCTCCGCCACAGGATAGAAGCCCCGAGGAAGGCTCTCAATCGTCTCACTTTCAGCCCTGCCCGCCTTGCCGATGTTCTGCAGCGCCTGTAACAGCGTGCGACGCTCTTCGCTCCAATCGCTACTCATGGTTCTGGCTCCGTAAGAAAGCGGCTTGCGATGCGCTCGGCAATCGGTGAATAGGTCCCGCCGCAAAGCGCGTCGGCAACCTCTGCGATATCCCCAAAGCTCGCAAATTTACTGTCGTATTCCACGGGCATCGG
Organism: uncultured Nitrospirota bacterium; assembly: GCA_964592995.1. Lineage (GTDB taxonomy): Bacteria > Nitrospirota > Nitrospiria > SBBL01 > CAZOFZ01 > CAZOFZ01. The sequence goes on from CAZQIT010000023.1 coordinate 6,261, forward strand.
TGCATGCGGCGCGTCCTGGCTGTCCTTGTCGCCGAGGGTCCAGAAGCGATCATCGGCGTCGGCATCGCCTTCTTCCGCAGCGTAATAGCGAGCTTCGAATTCTTCTTCGGCACGTGCAGAAAATGTCTTCTTCGCTTCCTTGCCAGGCTCGCCGGTGGGCACCATCGCTTGCACCAGCAGCACTTCCGCCTGCGGGCGCTCGGAGAGAACTCTCTCCTTGCCGAGGCGGTCGAGAACGAGGTTCAGCCCCTGCCAACTTTGGTCTTGCGGGGTGCCCAAAAGCACATGCAGATGTGCGATACCCGACAGCAACTGACCCGCAGTCTCCGAAATGCCCGTGCGCGCATCCAACAAAATCCATCGTGGTTTTAGCTCGTCGCGCACGCGCGAGAGTAGATTCCAAAGTCCGCTGTCGTGGGCCTGGGGTGCTTCTTCCAGATCAATCCGCGCCAGTTTTTCGGCGTATTCTCCGTCCAGATTTCCGGCCGGAAAGACGACGATCTCGCCTGCCCCCGCCACCCGGTCGCAGCGGTGGAAGTAGTCCGCAAGCGGGGCGTCGGCAAGCGAGCGTTCGAGCATAAAGTCCACCACGCCCCAGCGCGCGGTGATCCCCTGCGCGTCGGCGGAGAGCAAGCGCCCCGCACCCGGCGAATCCAAATCGAAATCCACGACGCACACTCGCTCGCCTGCCCGTGCCCGCTGGATCGCGAACGAGGCAAGCAGCGTACTGCGGCCGAGGCCGCCCTTGAACGAATAGAACACGACGACCGGTGGATGATTCTCCGATGTTTTCCAAGGAGGCTCAGTCGGGCCGGCAAACCAGGCCGTGCGGCTGCGGTGACGGTCATGTACGCGAAACCGTGGTTCGTCTTCGTCCAGCGGTGTCGTATCCCACGCCGAGTCATAGACCGTAGCCGTCACCGGGTCGATATCCTTGATGCCCAGTACCTCACCCGTCCACCACGCACCGCAGTTGCTCACGAGGTTCTGTCCGAGACGGGTCGTATCCGCTGCAGCGTCCGACCACAGTACGAGACTCAGCTTTCCGAATAAATCCACGATGAGCATCGCGCGAACGTCTTGCGAAGTTGCACCAACCCAGGCCCTCACGTCCGCAATGGCGGCCTGCTTCGCTTCGTCGAAATGTAGAAATTGCATCAGAGCACCCCGTCCAGTCGCATTTGTGCGACCGTTTCCTGAAACACATCACCAGCGATTCGGCACCACACCTCTGCATCTTCGGACGTCATGGTCGCCGGGCGATAGCGCATTTCCGGCCTCCACTTGGCGATGGCGGAGGAAGAAACGCTGCGCGTCGCCGTCTTGAAGTAGCGCGCCGTTTTTGCGTCGGCCATGGTTGCCATTGCACTCACTTGCTGGGCCAAGCCGCCAAGATCGTGTGTGTTCTTGTGGGGGTATCCATTCTCCAACTGCCAAAGACTCTTGAGCGCGCATTCAACCACGTAGCCGCTCAGGTAGGCGGCACCATCGGCCCGCTGCTGGCGGAGGAGCGTTTGCGCATCCAGCAAATGCTTAAGCGCCGCTTCGGGGTGATCGTCGCCGTTGCTCGTTCGCAGTTTGGACATTGCTTAGGGCTCGTCCATGAATAACATCCACACGAAGGGCAAACGAGTCGCCCTGTTTGCAAGGCGCGAGGAGTCGTATGCGGGCACCCAGCGTCATCCGCGCGTGCGATCCTCCCACAGACGCCCTCTCTCCCCTCTTGCCGCTCCCGATCACCAACGGCACAATCTAGCCGAATTGAACGGTTCCGTCAACGTGCGGTACGGCTTTATCATCGCGGGCTTCTTTGATCGGTTTCCAAACCGAAGGCGTCGTGCAGGGTGGTGACCCATGTCCCTATCTTGACGATGGTTCACGTCCGCATGGACGAACAAATCAAGGCGCAGGCCACCGAGACACTGG
>CAZQIT010000024.1:0-10880 GCA_964592995.1 uncultured Nitrospirota bacterium
TCAGGGCATAGACCGCCCCCAATGTGACACCATTGACAAGTTGTTGGAAAAACATAAAAGAGAGGCGCCAGTTCAGGACACGGGCATCCTGTCAAGTTATCGTGGAAATTGCAAGTTACAAGTTGGCTTGGGGGGTGCCCCCGGGGTGATTCGAACACCCGGCACGCGGTTTAGGAAACCGCTGCTCTATCCACCTGAGCTACGGGGGCAAGGGATGGGGTCTGTGATCGGGATTCGGGCAGACGCCCCGATTGAAGATAGATCTGCGCCAGTTCCACATAGTTCTGGGCCGATTTTTCCAGGAATGCGGATTCTTCCGGGGTGAGTCTCCGCCGCACCTTGCCCGGCACGCCGACCACCAATGAGCCTGCTGGCACCGTCATCCCCTCCGTGACCAGTGCCCCCGCGCCGATGATGCAACCTTCTTCGATGAGGGCACCGTCGAGCACAATCGCCCCCATACCGATCAGGACACGATCCTGAATCGTACAGCCGTGCAGCATGACGCGATGCCCCGCCGTCACTTCGTTGCCGATGATGAGCGGATGGGTTTTGCGCGTGACATGGAGAACGGAGAGGTCCTGGATGTTGGTGCGCGCGCCGATGCGGATAAAGTGGACATCCCCCCGCACCACGGAACCGAACCAGACGGAACTGTACGCCCCGATTGTGACATCTCCAATCACCTGCGCAGACGGCTCAATGAAAACGGTGGAGGGGAAGGCCGGAGTCATCTGGTTAAACGGATGCACCATGATGTGCTGGCCTCATGTTATTCATGGATGAGACATCAGGGGCTGCCGACGAACGCGGGGTGTCGCCCGTTTCCATTTCCGTTCCCATTTCCATTGGCGTGATCCCCTTTTTTGTTGATGCACTGCACCGCGTTCCAATAATTCAGCGGCTTCACGCGCTGGCGCCTCTGGACCAACAGGGGTTTTCCGATTAGCAGCAGGTCCAGGTTCAGGTCGGAGCGGAAACCGATCTTTTTCGTCAAGGGGGAGATCACCTTTTCACAGGTGGAGAGAAACCGATTTCCATTTTGGAAATGGTTCAGCAGAACAATCCTCCCGCCGATCTTGCAGACCCGAATCATCTCCCGAATCACCTGATGCGGATCGGGCACCGCCGAGATCACATACGCAGCGAAGATGGAATCGAAGGTATTGTCGGGGAAATCCATCTTCATCGCATCCATCTGCATCAACTCGATGTGGGGCATGGCCTGTCGGTCCAGCCGCACACGCCCTTTTTCCAGCATCTCTTCGCAGAAATCAATCCCCACCACCTTGCAATCCTGTGGGTAAAAGGGGAGCGACAGGCCCGTTCCGACACCCACATCCAGAATGTTCTCGCCCCCCTGAATGTTTAACATCTCAATCGCCTCGGCCCGTGACGCATGAAACAGGCGGCCAAAAACCACGTCATAAAAACCTGAAAAAATAGAATAAACACGCTTAATGCTGTCTGCATCCATAAGAGACGTCTCCGTATGTCCGTGAACGTGTGCCTGCCCTAAGGGCTCGTCCATGAATAACATCCCCAGTCGGGCTGCCGATTCATCCTAAGTTTGCTGCGTTGCTTGTCGCTTACATACCAAGGGGTATGCGCGCTCCTCGCGCCTTGCAAACAGGGCGACTCGTTTGCCCTTCGTGTGGATGTTATTCATGGACGAGCCCTCAAGGGGCCTGATTGAATCTGTAAAACCCGTTTCAGGGCATCTCTTCAATATCGTATCGGTACGTCTCAATCACCGTATTGGCCAGCAATTTTTCACAGAGGGCGTTGACCGTTTCCGCCGCCGAACGACCCGGTGTGGCCGACGTGGCCGACGTGGCCGGCGTGGAATGCAGTAAAATCTCCATGTATTTCCCGACGCGCACCTCCGCCACGTCGGAAAACCCCAGCGCCAGAAGGGCTTGCAGGATCGCTTTTCCCTGCGGATCCAGAATGTCCGACTTGGGTGTAATGTAGATGCGCGCTTTTATCATATCGCTGCCCCTTCACCCATCTTGAAAACCCGTTCATAAAGGGTATCGACGTGCCGAATAAACGGCTCTGGATCGAAGCAGGCCTCGATCTCTGCGGCACTCAAATGCGATTGAATATGGGGATCGCCAAGGACGTTTTTTTGAAAGGTGTTCCCCTCTCCTCCACGCCCCGCCTCCAGGGCCTGCATGGCGGCGGATTGCACCGCTTCGTAGGCACGCTCCCGAGGCATCCCTTTGTCGATCAGGCGCAGCAGGATGTTTTGTGAAAAAATGACGCCGCCGGTCTGCGCAAGATTCTTGGCCATCCGATCGGGATAGACCACCAGACCGCGCAGAATTTTGGTGAATCGGTGCAGCATGAAATCGACCAGGGTGGTGCTGTCCGGAAGGATCATCCGTTCGACCGAAGAGTGGCTAATGTCCCGCTCATGCCAGAGTGGGACGTTCTCCAGTGCGGCTGAGGCATGAGCGCGGACGATACGGGAGAGTCCGCAGATGTTTTCACAACCGATGGGATTGCGTTTGTGCGGCATGGAAGAAGAGCCTTTCTGCCCTGCGGAAAAAGGTTCTTCGACCTCCCCCACCTCCGTCCGCTGAAGATGGCGGATTTCGGTTGCGAATTTTTCGAGGCTGGCGGCAATCAGGGCCAATGTCTGCATATATTGCGCATGGCGATCCCGCTGTACCACCTGATTGGACACCGGCTCCGGCTGAAGACCCATCTGATCGCACACAAAGCGCTCCACGCCAGGAGAGAGATGGGCAAAGGTTCCCATCGCGCCGGAGAGCTTCCCCACCGAGATCACGTCACGCGCCTCCCGCATTCGACGCAGGTTGCGCCCCGTTTCGTCATGCCAGAGCGCCATTTTCAACCCGAACGTGATCGGCTCCCCGTGCATCCCGTGGGACCGCCCGATCATGATCGTCTTCTGATGTGCGTAAGCCTTCTCCTTCAAGGCAGAAAGCAGCTCGGCCAGATCGTCAATGATGATATCGGCCGCCTGACGCATCATCACGGCCAGCGCCGTGTCCAGGACATCGGACGAGGTCATTCCCCAATGCAGCCAGCGGCCCGCCTCCCCGACGGTCTCGGTGATGGAGGAGAGGAAGGCAATCACATCATGTTGGACCTCCCGCTCCAATTGGTTGATCCGATCCGAATCAATGGCCGCCTTTGCTTTCAAGACATCCAGCACCGCCTGCGGCATGGCCCCTTCCCGAACCCGTCCCTCGCAGGCCAGAAGCTCAATTTGCAGCCATGTTTCGTACTTGCGCTGAGCGCTCCAGATTGCCGCCATCCGGGGTCGGGTATATCGGTCAATCATATTGTCCCTTCATGGGGCGCCACCCGGCTCCGAGAGATGTCCTGATGAATCCGGTCCAGCACCCCGTTGACAAAGGCACCCGAGTCTTCGCTGCCATATTTCTTGGCGATTTCAATCGCCTCGTTGAGGGTGACCCGATGCGGAATTTCGGGCAGATGGAGCAGTTCATAAACGGCCAGACGGAGAATGTTCCTGTCGACTGCGGCCATTCGTTCAAAAGACCAGTGTTCGGCAGAAGCCCGAATGACCTGATCAATCTCGGGGCGATGCTGGATAACACCCCGGAGGAGTTTCGCTGAAAAGTCCCGCGCATCGGGCACGATTTTCTCTTTTTGCCAGAAGGGAGAGGGCGGAACCGTTTCGTCGCGGTTGCAATCCATTTGATACAACATTTGCAGTGCCAATTCCCTGGCATTGCGCCGAATACCCATCAGGTCGCCCCCTTGTCACCGGCCAAATCCTGGTAGATGCGCGCCATTTCGATGGCGGCCCTGGCCGCTTCCACCCCTTTGTTCGTCTCGTCTCCGGAACGGGCGAGGGCCTGTTCTAGGGAGGTCGTGGTCAATATGCCAAAGAGCACCGGTATGCCCAACTCCAGAGAGAGCTGACCAATCCCACGGCTGACCTCGGAACAAATATAATGAAAATGCGGCGTCTCTCCCTGAATGACAGCTCCCAGGCAAATCAGGGCGTCAAAGCGGCCTCGCAGCCCCACCTGTTTGGCCAGCCCTGGGATTTCAAACGCACCGGGGGTTCGGAACACGGCAATCTCTTCGGCCCGGACGCCCTGCTCGGACAAGGTGCGAAGGGCACCGGAAAGCAACGGCTCCGTCACCTCCGGATTGAACCGACTGGCAATGATTCCGATTTTTAAACCGGCGCCGCGGGTGTCCGAAACGTGCGCAACCTGTCCGGCGGTCATCAAGGGCTCATCCATGGATAACATCCACACAAAGGGCAAACGAGTCGCCCTGTTTGCAAGGCGCGAGGAGCGCGCATACCCTTTGGTATGTAAGCGATGAGCAACGCAGCAAACTTAGGATGAATCGGCAGCCCGACTGGGGATGTTATTCATGGATGAGACCTAAACCCGATCCAGCATATGTCCCAGCTTGCGCTTCTTGGTTTGAAGATAATGGACATTCTTTTCGTGGGGTGTGGCCTCAATGGGAATCCGTTCTGTGACTTCCAGGCCATAACCCTCAATCCCCACGATCTTGCGCGGGTTATTGGTCATTAGCCGAATCTGCCGAACCCCCAGATCGACCAGGATTTGCGCGCCGATTCCATAGTCGCGCAAGTCGGCTTTAAATCCAAGTTCCAGATTGGCCTGTACCGTGTCCCGTCCGACATCCTGCAACTGATAGGCCTTGAGTTTGTTAATGAGGCCGATGCCGCGTCCTTCCTGATTCAGGTAAAGCAAGAGACCCCGGCCCTCTTGTTCAATCCGTTCCATGGCGGTGCGGAGCTGCTCGCCACAGTCGCAGCGTTTGGAGCCGAAGATGTCTCCCGTTACACAGCCGGAGTGGACGCGCACCAACACGGGCTGCGGGGAATCCACCTGGCCCTTGACCAGGGCGATGTGCGATTCTCCGTCAATTTCGTTCTGATACACAATGGCCCGAAACTCCCCCTGTGCGGTCGGCATCCGGGCCTCCGCAACCCGGTGCACCAGCGATTCGCGCTTCATCCGATATTGAATCAGGTCTTTGATGGTAATCTGCTTCAATTGGTGCTGTATCCCGAAGGCCGTCAGGTCGGGCAGGCGGGCCATCGTGCCGTCTTCTTTCATGATTTCACAGATGACGCCCGCAGGGAAAAATCCGGCCAGACGCGCAAGATCGACGGAGCCTTCGGTTTGACCGGCGCGCTTTAGTACCCCTCCCTTTTGTGCTCGAATGGGAAATAGATGGCCAGGCCGCACCAGATCGGAGGCCTGTGCCTTCGGATGAATCGCGGCCAGGATCGTGGTGGCGCGATCCTGCGCGGAGATGCCGGTAGAGATGCCCCGCTGCGCATCCACGGAGACGGTAAAGGCCGTGCCAAAAGCGGCCCGGTTATCCCTCACCATCGGCGTCAGATCAAGATGATCAGCCCATTCATCCGTGAGCGTCAGGCAAATCAGGCCCCGCCCGTGCGTCGCCATGAAATTGATCGCCTCCGGCGTGACCGCTTCGGCGGCGATGACCAGATCGCCCTCATTTTCGCGATCCTCGTCATCCAGCAGGATGATCATCTTTCCGGCCTGAAGGTCCGCGATGGCCTCGGAAATGGAATGAAACGGACATTCGGTGACTTCTTCCGGAGCGGGGGGCTTTGCTGTGGATGGCGTGCGTGTTGCGTTCATTGTCATAAAGGTGTGCGATTATAGGGGCAATCCGACGTTGTGTCAAAGATCAGGTACTTAAAACAGGATCCTCTTGCGCGTTTTCGGGCAGGGCGGAAGCGACTTCCTCGGACATTTTCCGATGGGCGTCCACCCGGTGGCCGAGGGCCGTCATCAGCGGGCGAACGCCCAACCCCGAAACGGCCGAAACGGCAAAAAAGGGAATCCGCTTCTTTCTGCAATGGTCCTGGAGTCTCTCGACCTTGTGGGGGTCTGCGGCGTCCATCTTGCTGGCCGCCACCATAAACGGTTTCCGAGCCAGTTCGCTGCTGTAGGCAGCCAGTTCCGCACGCACCACACCCAGATCGGACACCGGGTCGTTGTCGTCCGCAACATCCACCAGATGGAGCAGCAGCACCGTCCGTTCGAGATGCTTAAGGAACCGGATGCCCAATCCCTTCCCCACATGCGCCCCCTCAATCAGGCCGGGGACATCGGCCAGCGTAAAGTGACGACCCTCCCGCTGTTTTCCCCATGTGACGACGCCAAGATGCGGCAAAAGCGTGGTAAATGGATAGTCTGCAATTTTGGGATGTGCGGCGGAAACGGTGGAGATGAGCGTAGACTTTCCGGCATTGGGGAGACCGACCAGACCGACATCCGCCAAGAGCTTCAACTCCAATTGCAGCCAGAATTCCTCACCCGTCGTGCCCGGTTCGGCAATCTGCGGTGCCTGGCGCGTCGAACTTTTGAAGTGGTAGTTGCCACGCCCCCCCTGTCCCCCTTTGGCCACAATCAGGCGCTGTCCGTGCCGCGTGAGGTCGCCCATCATCCCGTCGGTGTCAAAGTACCGCACCAGCGTTCCCACCGGCACCGGAATCACCCAATCGGGGCTGCTGCGGCCAGAGGAGAGACTCTTTGCGCCGTGATCGCCCCGTTTGACGATGTAGTGTTGTTGATAGCGCAGGTCAATCAGCGTCGACAAATGCGTGGTGGCCTCCAGAACGACATCTCCGCCCTTCCCTCCATCGCCCCCATCCGGTCCGCCGTGCGGCACATATTTTTCGCGCCTGAAATGGACGACGCCATCCCCCCCATCACCCGCCTTCACGTAAATTTTGACCTGGTCAATAAACATGGCGTGATCTTGGGCGATGCGTATCCGAGAGTGCCGAAGAGAGGTCTTTGGAGTGGGCCGGAATCCGTCGGATCAGGCAGGGTAAATAGAAACCCGTTTTCTGTCTTTTCCCATCCGTTCAAATTTGACGACGCCCTGAATTTTGGCAAAAAGGGTGTCGTCTCGTCCGATCCCCACATTGGTGCCCGGATGAAGACGGGTGCCGCGCTGCCGGACCAGGATATTGCCCGCCAGAACCTGTTCTCCGGCATACCGCTTCACCCCCAGACGTTGGGCGTTACTGTCCCGACCATTGCGTGATGATCCCTGTGCTTTTGTATGTGCCATGCCCTATCCTTTCAAAATTTCCAAGATTTTAAGACAGGTAAACGCCTGCCGATGCCCCTGTGTGCGACGATAGTTTTTTCGCCGTTTCTTTTTGAAGACCAGAATCTTCTTGTTTCGGCCCTGCGCAACGATCTCGCCGATGACCTTTGCTTCCGCCAAGTCGTCCTGGAGTGAAATTCCCGTCTCATCCTGTAAAAACAGGACCGGTCGAAGCTCCAAACGGTCGCCGATGGTGCCCACCTGTTTTTCCACTTTGATGACATCCCCCGGCGTAACACGGTACTGCTTGCCCCCTGTTTCCATGACCACCTGCATTGTATCTCCCCCTCCCATCATCTGTGCTTATTGTGTCGCCGCCCTTAATCGGCCCTTGCGTGCCTGTCCGATCCCCTCCCCTTCGCCCTCAAACCTTTTCAATGACCAGGTTGTGACGGCCATCGGGGCGCGGCGTCACCTCTACGATCTTATGCCCTTCCGACTGAACGCTTCGGGGAACGTTTCGGATCGGCTCGCCCCCGTCTAGGATAACATGCAGAATCTGCCCCGCATCCATCTCTTCCAGTTGAAGCTTGGTCTTGACGAAATTCATCGGACAGGCCACCCCGGACAAGTCCAATAACAGACCGCTCTTTTCAGCCATCGGTTCCTCCGCTTTCTTCCTCAGTTTGAGACTGGCATCCATCTGATCGTAGGCCTCCTGACACTCCTGAAGGAAGGCGCGGCCTGCAGCAAGACAGGCCGAAACGGACGCCGGGGCGGAATCCACCGAAGCCCATTTCCCCAAATCTTCTGTAAATGCTTCAAAGCGCTCGGAGACGATCCCCTGCTCCACGACCTTATGCTGGAAGCCCTTGAGGATTTCATCTTCGTGCGGGGAATCGACGCCAAACGGAACCAGGAGCGCACGGCAGGCCCCCATAACCCCTTCCTGAATCCGCATCACGGCTTCTGAATGCCGCCCATGCAGGGTCTCGGTTTGGGCCTTTTCCATCGCGGTGTTGGCGCATCGGAGATAATTCTCAATCAGATCAATCATCGTGCCGGCACACTCGCCCGGTCCCAAATCTTCCAGGTCGAAGGCCTTGTCGCTCTTGTAGTCCCGATACAACTCCGGCGACACGTCCGGCGCGGGAAGCTGCGTGAACTTCTCAAGTTGCGCACAGAGGGTCTCGCGTCCATAGCGTTCGATAAAGGGGTTAAAGGCCTCCCCCTCCACGCGGTTTTCCCGAAAAATCTTGACCATTTCCATGACGGCGCCGGGGACGTTTTTGGCCGGAATTTTAAGCTTGGCCCTGCCGATGGCCGAGGTCGTGGCGCTTACGCCGCCGCCTAGATGCAGTTGATAGTGCGGGACCAGTTGCCCGTGTACTTTTTTGGCGACGCCGTGCAGACCGATGCTGGCAATGTGGTGCTGGGCACAGGAGTTGGGACATCCGGAAATCCGAATACGCAGGCCCGCAAGGTCTTCATATTCCGGCAGCGCTTTGGAAAAAGTGTTCACGAGGGCCTCCCCCAGCCCCATCGAACCGGTCAGACCCAACTGGCAACTGTCGGTTCCAGGGCAGGCGATGACATCTACCGCCTGCTCCGCCCCCGCATGGGCCAGGTCGTATTGCGCCAGCGCGGCATATAGGGCCGGAAGATCGCTCCGACGCACCTTGTGCAGAATCAGATTTTGTTGATGCGTTGCACGAACCTCGCCGGAAGAAAATTGCTCAACCATGTCGGCAAGAGCCGAAAGTTGTCTGGCGGTAATATCGCCCACAATCAGCCGCACCTGCACGGCGCAGACCCCCTCTTCCACTTGGGGAATGACATTGGTGCGCAGCCATCGCGCAGCGTCGGGAGACGGAATATCGGCGCATCCGGCGTCAGACAGAGCGGGCACGATCGGGTTCGGCCTGGGCGGGGGAAGAGACGGATAGGTCTTGCCGGAAGCGCGAAGGTCGGCCAGATTCTCAGCAACCCTCGCCTTAAAGGTTTCGATTCCCCATTTTTCAAGAATAAACTTCATCCGCGCCTTGCTTCGGATCTTGCGGTCTCCGTGGAGGTCAAAAAGCTGGAGAATCGCTTCACAGGTGGGCAGCAGCGCGTCGGTTGGGAGAAACTCCGCGTAGACCCGCGCAAGCTTTGGGCTTGCACCCAGCCCCCCCCCCACAAAGACCTTGAAGCCATATTCGACCGCGCCGTCCACTTCTCGTTCGGCGGCAATAAGTCCGATATCGTGGATGGCGGCCAGACCGCATTCGCTCTGGCACCCCGAAAACGAAATTTTGAATTTGCGCGGAAGGTCCTGATTGATCGGATTTCGCAAAAGATGCTCGGCCACGGCGTTGGCGTAGGGGATAACATTGAAACGCTCCGTCGGACAGATACCCGCCAAATGACAGGCGGTGACGTTTCGGACGGTGTTGCCACAGGCCTCGCGCGTGGTGAGGCCTGCCTCGGCCAGACGATAGAGGACCGGCACCACATCGTTCAGCTTAACGAAATGAAACTGGACATCCTGCCGCGTGGTGACATGGCCCTTCCCCGTGGAATAGCGCAGCGCCACGTCGGCCAGGGCGCGCAATTTTTCCGCATCCAGGATGCCGGAGGGAATCTTGACGCGCACCATTTGGACGCCTGCCTGCCGCTGTCCATAGATGCCGTTTTGAAGCCGGAATCGCTTAAACTTCTCTTCGGGGATCGCTTTTCTCATCAGGCGATCCACCTGAATACCGAAGTTTTCGATCTCCTGAACGGTCTCTTCTGAAAGGATGTTTGAATTCATGGAAATACAGGCCACCGCCGACACAGAGACGATGATTATATATCAGGTCTAAAAAGATAATCAAACCAGCCGGCCAGTGCGCAGTGCGGTCGTGTGACGCAGCGCACCGATCCCCCCCCGAAGGAGGGACTTGCGTCTCTCTATCCTCATAAGGTATTAAGGGAGGTCGAAACGGAAAGTTCCCGATTTTTGCAGCCCGAATCACCTCTCACCCTTTGCAGTCCGAGCGCTGTGCATAGACATGACACACAAAAGCACCACCGTGTCGCCATGGTGGTGGCCAGTCCCTTTCCAGCCAACCACGGAACACCTGCCGCGATTCGGGAGGCCAGTGAGGCGCTGGCCCAAGAGGGTCATGCCGTCCATGTGGTCACCTATCACTCCGGCCAGAACATCTCCGCAGACCTCCCCATAGACGGGGTGACCCTTCACCGGATCAGGGATTGGGGTTTTAGTCGAAAGATGGTGGTGGGGCCGACGGTGCAAAAGCCGCTCCTGGACTTGTTGCTGGTCCTCAAGCTCTGTCAGGTGATTCGCGCGGAGAAGATTGATCTGATCCACGCCCACAACTACGAAGGAGCGCTGGTTGGATACCTCGCCAAAAAATGGACCGGTCGTCCACTGCTCTATAACGCTGTCAATACGATGGAGAGCGAACTCCCCGGCTATGGCTTTATCCGGCCCCGATTTCTTGCAGTGCTGCTGGCGCGGCTTTTGGATTGGATGGTCCCCCGGCTGGCGGACCATATCCTGGTGATCTCCGACGCCCTGTCCGCGTTTCTGTCTCAACAGGGAATTGCCCCCGACCGCATCACCACCATTCCGCTGGGGGTGATGGTGGAGCAGTTTACGGGGATTGACCCAGCACCCGTGCGTGCGCAACTCGGCATTGGCGATCGGCCGCTGGTGGTCTACACCGGCGTGCTGGATGCCTTCCAGGGCATCGACGACCTGCTCAAGGCCATGCAGTTTGTGGTGGCGCGTTGTCCAGATGCGACCC
>CAZQIT010000025.1:0-23737 GCA_964592995.1 uncultured Nitrospirota bacterium
TGGACGGGATTAATCATGGCCACGCTGGGGACGGCCAGCACAGATCGTTTATTTTCAATTCGGGCAAACCCGGTCATCCCCGGCTTGAGTTTTAAGTCTGGATTATTCAGCCGAATGTAGACATGAAAAGTGCGTGTGGCAGGGTCTACGCTGGGATCAATTTTCCAGACCTTCCCGACCCGACTTTCATTGCGAAGGGCGTCAAGCACCACTTCCGCCGGTTGTCCGATCCAGATGGACGCTGTTTTGTCTTCCGGCATGTTGGCCGCCATGAGCACTGCGTTGAGTCGTCCCAACGTCAGCAACGGCTTCCCGATCTGAGGAATTTCTCCGGGATTCACGTGACGTTCCACCACGACCTCCGCTTCAGGAGCGCGGACGATGGCTTTTTGCAAGCGCTCTCCCACTTCAGCAAGCCGATGGAGGGCACGACCCTGCTCTGCCTTTGCGGTCGCAAGCCGAAGTCCAGCGGATTCCCATTCGGGCTGGGTTGCAAACCGCGCTTCGTATAATGCGTTGATGCGCTGAACATGCTGTCGGCTGTTTGAAAGCTCCATCTGGGCCTGTGCAACCTGCCCCTGTGCGCTGGCTTCTTCTGCCTTCAGCAGGGTCGTGTCATATTCGACCAGCACCTGTCCAGGGGTCAGGAGCGCACCCACATCCACATGGACGGCCTGAATCTCGGCGGTCAGTTGCGTGGTCAGCTTGACGAAGGATAAGGGTTCAACGACCCCTCCTCCGCCTACCACTTCGATCAATGTCTCCACCCCAGCCGTTGAGACCCGAACGGGCAACGCCGCGCGAACGAGACGGGCCTTTCCCGGGTCTGTTCGGACCATGTGACGGGTGACCCGTACACCCGTCCAGATCACGGTAAAAACAACGAGCAGGATCAGGACATAACCGCTCAACTTGCGCATCGTTTTAATCTCCTCATGTTTGCGCTTCCTGTTTGCAGTCAGATTGGGTCAACGGTGGCCCCAACGGTGGCACATTGTACGGGAGAGCCTTCGGCGGGGCAATCCCCCCCGAAAGAGGGGGCAGAGGGCAGTATGGCCAAACAACAAAAGAAAGTAAAGACGGAATGATCCCTAAGCCTTTTACTCAACTCTGGAATAGAGGAGTTTGGGGGTGGCGCCCCGCCGGATTACCGTATAGATGATTTTTCGGGTCTGGTTGACCCGCCCTTCCACGCGCAGGGAAAAGGTGTCGCTCTTCACCTTGACATCGTTGCCAGAAGGGTACTGTTCCAGAGGATACTGTTTCAGGTAGTCCGCCACTTTTTCAAAAGGGCGATTGTCGATGAGACGTCGCGCCGTCTCCGCATCAAAGCCCTCCAAGCTTTCAAGCACCACGGCTTCTGCGGTATTGATATTGATTTTGCCGTCCAGATCGCCATAAACCGTCACATCGGGAAGGAGTTTCCGATAGAGATCATCCGTCATCCCATGAACCATATGCAAGGTGTCCAGGGTCTCCAGTAAACCGTTTTTGGGAGAATAGGCCGGGTCCCGCCGCGCGTAGGTTTCTTCTTCTGCACCGGCGGGGCGGGGCTGATTGTCTTGATCCAGCCAATCCAGGATGGAATCTGTCAGGGTTGATACCTGCTCCGGATCCATTTCCAGACGCCCCAGTAGGCGTCTGAACTGGGCGCTCTTTTTCGTGACCTCCATGCCATTTTTGACCAGACTGTTGATGTTGAATTTTCCGGACTCGTCGGTGATCGCGCCGCTGATGACGCCATCGCCCAGGGGATATTCCGCGATGGGAGAGGCCCACAACTCCGTCAGGGCATCATATTGACTCCCCCCCTGCGTGTCATATCGGAGGAGGGCCTCCCCTGCGGCAGTGGCGGAACGGGCCAGATGGTCGGCCTTCAGATCATCCTGAAAGTTTGCCGCAGCACGCAGGTCGGCGCGGGTTTGAAAGTCCAACTCCAAAATCAAAACCGTCAAAAGCAGGACCATCAGAAGGCTGAGCAGCAGCGCAAAACCGCGTGAACGGGAATGGCGTTCACTTATATTTACAGGGCCGGGTCGCATTTCCCCCGGCTCCTGACACCTATCTCTTTTTGTTGTACGCGGCGACGACAAAGGTGACATCCAGTAAGTTCGGATCAGAGAAGCGGGCCTTGATGTCCAGTCGCCGAATCCGAGCCGGGGCCTGCTCCACCTCCCGTAGAAAGGGAATGATCTGCGCGAGGCGTACCTTCTCCATTTTCACTTCCGCTGAGACCTCCTGATAGGGAGGGCGCGCCTGCGTGGGGAGGGGACGAATCGACACGATGTTCCCTCGAAGCTGGTTTTGGGCCGCAATCTCTTCCACAAAAACCAGGGGAGAACGGACGCGATCCATCTGCCGCTCCACCTGCCGGATCGTTTGAGACAGGGCCAAATACTTCGCCCGCTGCGCTCCAAATGCCTCCACTTGCGCCTCTTTTTGTGGAATCAGACGATCCAGTCGGCTCATCCGCTCAAGGGTCGGCTCCAATCCGATAAAGTAGCCCAGGATCAACACGGCCAGGGTTGCGCCCACCGTCATCACGCGCCGCTCCCGCAGGGAGAATCGGCCCAGCACCCGCATGGGATTCCACCACCGGATTTTAATCACAGGCCCTTCCTCTGCGGGTCTCGGATGGAGATTTGCACCCGAAACTGCACTTTGGATTGATCCGCCGTGACCTTGGCGTCGCTGACCTTGATGTCCTGAAAATGCAGCTTCATCAAAGCGTCCCGAATTTTGTCAATGGAGAGGTAAGAGTCGGTTTGCGCCTCAATGCGTACCGTCTCTTCGTCCAGGGTCATCGCCTGCACCTCGATGAATACGGGTGGCCCCGGAATGGCGGATGCGATTTGGTTGAGTACCCGCAGCGGGCTGCGCTCTCCCACAGAGAGCGCTCCGGCGATTTGAGACAGTTTGGTGATTTGGGCGCGGGTATGCTCCACCTCATCCGGTGCATTGCGGGCCTGCGGAAAAAGTTCCAGGAAGGCCCGACGCAGCCCCGTCTTGCTCTCCTGATAACGCGCCTCTTTCTGATGCGCGTAGAGGGCTAGGTCGCCGACCATCAAGCCGGCCAGGAACAGGAGCGCCAGGAGCACCCGACCCACTGCGGCCCGTCGGCCTTTTGGGGGCGCTGCACCATTGGCCCATTCTCCCTGCCTAAAGTTGATCGCGGGTCCGTTCAGGGCCACCCCCAGTCCCTGCGCAAAAAGGGGCGAAACCGGTAAATGGAGAGGCAGCGGCTGCATCGAAAGTGTGGCGGTCATGATCTCATCCACCCCGTTCAATGCGCTTCCTCCGCCCGTAAGATAATAGAAAGCGGGTTTTCCGGGGTGTTCGGATCGCAGGCTCTTTTCAATCTCCATCAGCCAGGGGCCGAGGGCCGTCTGAATGCACGCGATGACACCGACAGCATCAGTCCCGTGTCCCGTTTTATGCTTCTCCGCCTCTTCCCAGGGGAGATGGCGCGTGGCGGCAATCGCTTCGGTGATGGCGTTGCCTCCCATCGGGAGGGTGCGCGTCCATTGGATGTCCTGTTGAATATCGCACAGTGTTGTTTTGGATGCGCCGATATCCACCATCAGGATTTCCGCCCCTGCGAGACCTGCGAGGTCTGCGAGTGCCGCGGCATCACGCTGGGACGACTTGGGGTTGAAATGGCGATAGAGGGCATACAGCGAAAAGGCATCGACACCCACCCCCGCAGGGTCGATGCCGATTTCGCGCAACCGAGAAAGGCATCGGTTCAGGATGGTTTTGGGGCAGGCGCTGACCCAAAGGATTGCAGCCGACTCCGGCGTGGTCTGGAGAAGTTGAAAGTCGATCATAACATCCGAGGCATCAAACGGGAGGTGCGCCTCCATTTCATACGGGAGCGCCCGACGCAGCGCTTCAGACTGGGTGAAGGGGAGGGTTATCCGGCGGGCGGAAACCAGGCCTGCGGGGAGGGCGATGGAGATTGCATCGGTGGGCTTAAGTTTGCCCGTATGGATCAGAGATTGAATGGCCCGAATCTGCTCCGGCCTCGGCCAGTCGAAGGGATCCGCTTCCGCCGCCCGATCGACGGGCGCTTCAAACGTGTCGATGACGCGCAATCCTCCCAAGCCCCGGGAGATGCGAACGCCGCGGACGGCCTGTTGTCCAATATCCAAGCCGATGACGATCCGACCCATCATCTGAAACGACCACCTTCCTTATAAGGGAATTGTTTTCCCGTTGAGAGCAAGACCGGGTCGTGCGAGCGATCCGGCCACAGCCAGTGTCAACGCGCCCTCACCGGTATATCCGGAAACCACCATCTGTGCAAGGGGTTTGAGCTGGCCTTTCGGCGTCACTTTGAGGGTTAGCGAGAGGATGCTGCGCTTCCAGGGCTGCCGCAGAAGAAGATGGCCACTCTCTCCTGCAAGGTCCATCTCATTGCCATCTGCAGAGAATTGCTCCATGCTCAACGCTCCCCCCTGCCAGTGGACTTGTCCTGTCACCATTGAAAAAGAAAGCGCCCCGATGGGAGAGCGCCATTCCCCCACCTCTTTGATCCGCGCCCCTTCGAGGGTGAAAGCAACCGTTCCTGTCCCTTTATAAGGCTCCGAATGGCTCCAGTGCGCATCCCCTTCCCAGCCCAGCCTTCCACCGATGTCGGGCAGGGTGATCTGTCGGCCCTGATTTTTCAGGGAAAATGCCCATTGATTGGACGCATGTGTCACGGTCAGGGTGCCCTCCGTCTCCCCCTCGGCCAGACGACCTCTGAAGTGGATCCGCCCTTCTCCGCCCCAGATCAGGGGAAGCGGAAGCACCTCGGCATAGAGGGAGGCGACGTTCCACGCCTTCTGCCCCGGACAGAGAATCTGGATATTTTCCCAAGCCAGCTTCAGCGGAAACAAAATGCCCTTTTTTCGGATGTCGATTTCACAGCCGCTTTCATCTTTAATGCGGTCGATGAGGGCTGATTCCAAACGGGAGAAGGGAAAAGTGACATAGAGAAAAGCAATAAAGGAGAGAAGTCCGAAGAGGAGATAACTTAAAAGATGAAAAAATGATTTCTTAGGCATGGGTGGGGGAGGGGAGTGACCGTGCCGTGTGGTCTTAACAGCCGCAAAGCGGCGTTGAGGGGGAGGCTCATCGGGCTTTGCCCGATGAGGGGGCGACGCAAGCCCCCCCAATGGAAGCCCTTGACCGGGATTGAACCGGTGACCTCATCCTTACCAAGGATGTGCTCTGCCAACTGAGCTACAAGGGCATTTCGTCTATCGTCTCTTAACGACACCACTCAATAAACGGCCCATAGTATCACACAAATTGGAAGCCGATGCCAACACCCACGGAGACGATCTTGTGATTCGGCGGCCAGGGCCTATTTCTCCGCTCCGTTCAGAGCGTGTGAGTGTTATTCCCACTCTGGTGCGATTGACAATGCGCTACCCAAAATTTACACTGGCGTCACCGGATCGGTGCAGGCTTCGGTGGAAATCGGGGAAATGGGAGGGAAAAAGGGATGTTTTGTGGATCAAGGTGGGGGATAGAGGGGCATCGGCTCCGACAATGGGGGCATATTGGGGGACACATTGGGGGGCACATTGGGTGGAACGCGATCCTTTTTCTGGGTCTGATCACCGCTTCGGGCTGTACGCACTCCATTCAGATCGTGAGTGACGATGAGGCCCGGCGGTCGGTCTCGGAAAAAAAAGCGCTGCGCGAGCAGGTTGCCCGACTTCAGGAAGAGGTGAGGCGGGCAAAGGACGAGAAGACAGATCAGGTCGCAGGTTTTGAAAACCGGACAATGGACTTGGAAGCGCGCCTGGACGAGGCGATGACGCAGCTACGGCTGATTCAGTCCAGACTGGAGAAGGACGCGAAACAGGCCGTGGAAGTCGAACACAAGACGAACGTGTTGGTGGCGGAGCAGGCAAAACAGTCCAATGCTGTTCGATCCGATCTGCAGACCCGGATGGATCGGCTGGATCGGGCCGATCAGGAGATCCATAAAATGATGGCGTCTCTTTCGGAGCAGGTCGCGTCTCTGTCTGCCAGCGTTCCGCCCACACTCACGGCGCAGGCCGCGCAGATCGCAATCCTTGAAAAACAGGCTCTAAAAACGGGCAAAGGGGATTCCGCAGGACCGTTCCAGAAACGGCTGAATGAACTCTCAAAAATGCTGGATTTACTGGGACAGACCCTCACGGTCAAGGTGGATGAACAGGATCAGGTTTTGTCCAGGACGCAAAAGCGCCTGGAAGCGCTGGAGGCACAACGATGAACAAAAATCGGTATGGCATGATCCTGCTGCTGTGGATCGCAGGATGCGCCGCACGGGCGGACATTGTGGAGATTGATCACGACCTCAACGGCCTTTTGAAGCACCAGCGGGTGCTTCAGGGACGGATCGAACAGTTGGAGAAAAAAACAGAGGGGATCGACCCGATACTGGACCAGGCGGATCAAAAGGCCCTGACCGATCTGGGTCGCAGAGTGGATGATCTGAGCGGGGAAGTTCGACGTTTAACCGGCCAGATGGACGAGCAACAACACGCCCTGAACGGGATTTCCAAAAAGATTGAGGATCGCGTCTTTCGCACGAATGAACTAACGGAAAAAATCCAGGCCATTGAATCGCGTCTTTCGACCGCAGGGGCACCCCCACCCGCCGAATCTGTCTCCACAGGGGTGCCGACGAAACCCCCCCCGCCGCCCACCCCATCATCGCAAGGCCCTTCTCCACCTGCGAATCCTGCGGATGCAGAAGAGGAGCGGATCGTGTTGCCGGGCCGCACGGTCGGCTCCATCACGCCCACCGAGGCCTATACGCTCGCCTACAATGATTACCTGAAGGGGAATGACGATCTGGCCATTCTCGGGTTCCAGAATTTCATGCGGCAGCATCCGGATTCCATCCTGATGCCACAGGTTATCTACTGGACCGGCGAGAGCTACTATCACAAAAAGGGGTATGATCAGGCGATTGCTTCGTTTGACCGGCTTCAAAAAGAGTACCCCAAAAGTGACAAGGTGCCTCCCGCTTTGCTGAAATCGGGTTTGGCCTATCTGGAAATGGGAAACCGGAGCAAGGCGAAGGCTTCCCTGAAAAAAGTGGTCGAGAAATTTCCGGACAGCAACGAAGCCCACCTTGCAAAAGACAAGCTGACCACGCTCCGGTAGAGGCAGGCCCTCGTGCCGTCCGGACGACATCGTTTGAGGGCAACCATGTCCAGAATCCATGTTCTCCCCGAAGAGGTCGCCAACCAGATTGCGGCGGGCGAGGTCATTGAGCGGCCCGCGTCGGTGGTGAAGGAGTTGGTTGAAAATGCCATTGACGCGCGGAGTCGGACGATTTTCGTCACGCTGCCAGAAGAGGGCGTCCTGCGCGTCTTGGACGATGGAGAGGGGATGGATCGCCCCGATGCAGAGGCGGCTTTTCAACGACACGCCACCAGTAAACTCAAAGAGGCTGCAGATCTTTGGGAGATCACGACGCTCGGATTTCGCGGAGAGGCTCTACCCAGCATCGCCGCCGTCTCCAAAATTCGGCTGGTCACACAACAGGCCTCGGCCCTCGAAGGAACCGAACTCCTCCTTGAAGCCGGAAAGTGCGTCAGCCTCCGGTCGATCGGTGCCCCCACAGGCTCCTCTTTTGAAATCCGCGATCTCTTTTTTAACACCCCCGCCCGAAAAAAATTTTTAAGGTCGGCACAGACCGAAATTTTCCACATCCGCGATACGCTCTTCTCTCTGGCCTTGTCTCATCCGCATATTCACTTTCGCCTGACACACCGGTCACGGATGCTGCTGGATGTGCCACCCGTTTCGACCCTGGCCGAGCGGGCGCTTCAGTTGTTTGGCGACACGGTGCTTTCACAGTGCATGGAGGTGCATGAGGATCTCCCCGCGCGACCGGGAGGGGCCGCGGAGGAGGGGCTGCATTTGGATGCCCTTTTTTCGCGTCCTCCCCTTCGGAAAAATTATCGGAAGGAGCAGTTTCTTTTTGTGAACGGGCGGCCCGTCAAAAGTCCGGTGCTGGCTCACGCCGTCTACGACGCTTACGGCAGCTATCTGATGAAGGGAGAACATCCCTTCTTTGTCCTGCTCCTCGCAGTCGCGCCGTCCTGCGTGGATGTGAATGTCCATCCCACCAAAAGAGAGGTGCGGTTTCAGAACGCCGACTGGATTCACCAGGGAATTCGGGGTCTCCTTCGAGCGTCCCTCTCCAGCGCTGGCGCGGTCAACACGGCCAACACGGCTGGCGCGGCCAGTGCGGTTGGCGCGGCTCCCCATATCTCTGCATGGCCTGGCTGGCCCCAAACGGTGCGTGGGGGGCATCCTGTACGGCCACCCGATCCCAGTGGAGGGCCGGACGGTCATAGGCCAACGACCTCCGCCGGTGCGGCCAACGTGGCCCATCCTCCGGTGTTCAGCGTGCCGGACATTCGTCCCCTGGGACAGGTCTATTCCGCCTTTGTCGTCGCGGAGATTAACGGAGAGTTGACCCTGATTGACCAACATGCCATGCACGAACGGCTCCTCTTTGAATCTTTTCTGGCGGAGGCACCCACCCGTGCGATACAGCCGCTTCTGATTCCGCGCCAGGTTGAGCTTCCGGGATGGCAGGCTGATATTCTGCGCGATCATCTTGCGTCACTGGCCATGTCGGGGTTTTTGATTGAGCCATTCGGACAGACGACCTTCCTGGTTCGAGAGACTCCCGCCGCTGCCGCCCGCATGGATATGGGCGCTTTTTTGTCGGATATTGCGGAGTCGCTACGCGAGGGGGGGGATGCCGCATCCTCTCCCTCGCGCTTTCGACTTGAACTGATCGCGTCCATGTCCTGTCACAGCGCCATTCGTGCAGGCCAAGCGCTTCAGCCGGAAGAGATGGGGGCGCTGCTTTCGGACTATTTTAAAAAAGGGGCGCCTCCGACCTGCCCGCACGGACGACCCATCCTGATGCGGTATCCGCTATCGGAGATGGAAAAGCTCTTTCGGAGGAAGTAACCGACAAGGGGCAGCCTTCGGGCAGCCTTCGGACAGCCTTCGGGCAGCCTTCGGATTGACACACCTTGTCAAAGCGACTATTCTTTTTCCTTGTAAATATTGGAGTTTGTTGATGTCATCGGATGAAATTTCGCAGGGAAGAATCCTGATCGTGGACGATGATGAGGATATCGGACGTTTGTATGAGACTTGGCTTGCGCAGAACGGGTACCTGCCGGTCTGTATGACCCGTCCGAGAGAGGCCCTCAACCGGATCGAGCAGGAAGAATTTGACCTGTTGTTGGTCGATATGACCATGCCGGAGATGGATGGTCTCGAATTGCTTCGGGCCGCAAAATCCATTCGTCCGGATCTGCCCGCCATTGCCATTACGGCGCATAGCGCCCTGAATCATGCGATTGAGAGCCTGGAAGTCGGTGCATCTGCGTTTCTCCTGAAACCGATTACCGAAGAAGAATTACTGCATGGGGTGGGAGATGTCCTGGAGCGAGACCGCTTGATGGAGGAAAATCTCCGCCTCAAGGTCCTGATGCCGCTTTATGAGGTCAGCGAAAGCCTCATCCTTTCGACGAACATGTCGACTCTTTTGGGCCAGGTGGTCGGCGTGGCCGCTTCGGAAACAGATTCCGACCGGGTGACCCTGATGTTGAAAGACGCCGAGACGTCCCGTCTTTCCGTGAAGGTGGCCTATCCATCTCTCCCGCCGACAGCGAAGGGGCGTGCCTCTTTTTTGGATGCGGTGCTAGAGGTGGGATACGCGACGCTTTCGGCGCAGGCGCCGCTCATCCGCAGGAACAAAAACGAAGTGCGGACGCATCACCCCCTCTTGTGCGATCCGACCTCCAATGGCGATGCGGTCGCGTCCTTCATGTCGATTCCGCTCATGCACATGGGGGAGTGTCGGGGAGTCTTGGGGCTGTTTCGGCGCGAGGAAGACAACACCTATAATCAGGGCGACCTGGAGATGGCCCATATCCTGGCGGGACAGGTTGCGGTGGCCATTGAGAATGTCGCGCTCTTCTTAGACCTTTCAGCCTCGCACTTCGAGACCCTGAAAGTGCTGGCGCAGCTCATTGAGGCCAAAGACCATTATACGCGCGGACATTGTGACCGTCTGGTGACCTACGTCATGGCGCTGGCTGAACGGATGGCCCTGACGGATGAAGAAAAGCAGTACCTGGGCTATGGTGCGGCGCTGCATGATATTGGCAAAATCGGGGTTCATGCACTCATTTTAAACAAGCCAGACAAGCTGACGAATCAGGAATTTGAAGGTGTCAAGGCCCATCCCGCCATGGGGGCCGAAATTGTCAAAGGGATCGAATTTCTCAATCCGGTGATTCCGATCATTTACTATCATCAGGAGTTCTATGACGGGAAGGGATATCCGGAAGGACGGGTGGGGGAAGAGATTCCTCTGGGGGCGCGAATGGTTGCCGTTGTCGATACATTTGACGCGATGACTTCGGATCGCCCTTACCGCAAGGCACTCCCCTTCGAAGTCGCATTTGCCGAGCTTCGGCGGTGCGCGGGCACCCAGTTCGATCCCCGCATCGTGGAAGACTTCATCGCGACACTTCAGCCGGAGACGCAACGATGAGACCTAAACTTGTGTTCCTGATTCTGTTTGTTGCAGTCGGAATCGCAGCTTTTTTCCCAGGGGAAGGGGAAGGCGACGCCGAGCCTTCGCCTGATAAAATCCTGGTGGAAATCTTCCTCTCCGCAGGCCAAAAGGAAGAGATGGAGGTCATCAAGGCGCGGTTTGCCGCCTTCGGGATTCACAAGGTGCGGCCTCAATTCTTCCGGCTGGGCCATCCGCCTGAAAATATCGCCATCGGAAGGGCTGTTTCGGCGGAGGCGGCAAGGCTGGCCATAGAGGTGGCCCTCCGCCATAACAGGGGAATTCGCATGTTGGTTCCGGAAGCGAGGCTTTCGCACCACTACATTGCCATCGGCACCTCCATCTTTGACGAGTCCTTCCAAATCCCGATCTCTCCGGAAGACCTTGCGCGTTTGCAGGATGTCACGCTGAACACCGCGCAGTTTCACGACCTCTATCGCGCGCTGGCCCCGCCGGTGCGGCGTCTGTCTGACCGCCATCCCGCGTCGGTCCAAATCGTCGCTTCATCCGTTTAACCCGCCTTGCGAAATTCATGAAAATCGAAGATTCTGCCTGGGATGTCATTGTTCTGGGTAGCGGCGGGGGCGGCTTTGCGCTGTCCCTTCTGCTGGCCCAAAAAGGTTTTCGGATCGCCATCGTGGATTCGGCTCCACAGGTTTCGCAGGCTGTCCGACCGCACGGAGAGATTCTTCAGCCCAATGGCATTCAGGTTTTAGACCGGCTGGGGCTGCTTCAAAAAGTCATTGACGCAGGTGCCCATCGGTGGCATCGGGTCCATTTTATCCGTGCTGCCGGGGAACGCCTCTGTACGGTTGATTATCAGGCTCTCCCGCCCCCCTACAATGATGCCCTGATTGTGCTCCCCGCGATGATTCGGGATATTTTCTTAGGCGTCGTCGATCAGACCCCCCATATCCAGGTTTTCCAGACTTCGATGCCCTCCACCCTCTTGTGGAAAGGGGGCCAGATTGTGGGTGTGCTCACGGAGGGAGGTTCACTTCGTGCGCCGATGGTGGTGGGCGCAGACGGGGTCTTCTCCCGGATGCGGACGGCGATGGGGATTGAGGCTTCCGTTCACACCTATGACAACGGTTATTTCGCCCTGGCGCTGGAACGTCCGGTGGGATTTGATTCTGACCTGCGGTTTTATATGGGGAGGGGGATTTTTTTTGCGGCCATGCCGGGGCCGCAAAACAAGCTCTTCGTCCTCTATCAGGCCCCGGCGCGGGATCAGGAACGGATTCGGAATCGGGGGATCGACGCCCTGAAGGCCGACATCCGAGGGCTGAATCCGGAGGTGGCTGATTTTATGGAAGCGCCCCTTGCGGGACTGGATTCCTGGGCGCAGGCGCCATTTATGCTGGCGCATCGCGTCCGCTGCGCGCAATGGACGGTGAATGGTGGCGCTCTGATCGGGGATGCCGCTCACGCCATGAATCCCCATGTGGCCCAGGGGAGGAATGCGGCGATGGTCGATGCCGTCATTTTAAGCGATGTGATCGAAGATTGTTTTCGCCGGAACAATTTTTCGCGGCGTGCGCTGTCCGCATACGAAGGGCTACGGCGTCCGGAGGTTACGGCCTATCAACATCTGGCCGACGAGCTGACCTGGCTTTGGGAGAGTCGCTTTCCGCCGCTGATCTGGGCGCGGGAGCGCATTTTTCGGACGATTCACCAGGATCGAGAACTTCACGAAAAAATCCTGACCACGACAGCCGGAACAAAGATGCAGCCGTTTAATCTTTACGACCGCTGGCGCGCCCTGCATCCATGGCCCATCCATCCATAGGGCTCATCCATATCTTTCCTGCGGCTTGACCCCATGTCGGGGGGTTTGCCATAATCGGGCAGAATTTTCAGGCAGGGGAGTCGGAGACCGATGTCAAAACTGGGTGTGAATGTGGATCATGTGGCGACGCTTCGCCAGGCGCGAGCGGCGCGAGCGCCGAGTCCGGTGGCGGAGGCGGTTCTGGCTGAAATGGGCGGCGCCGATCATATTGTCGTCCATCTCCGGGAAGATCGACGGCATATTCAGGACCGGGATGTTCGGCTGTTGCGCGACGCCATTCAAACGCCGCTGGACCTTGAGATGGCGGCCACCATCGAGATGGTGCAGATTGCACTGGAGATCAAGCCTGATGGAGTGACGTTGGTGCCGGAGCGGCGGCAGGAGCTGACCACCGAAGGGGGTCTCAATGTGGCGGCCCGACAGGACGAACTGAGCCGGGTGATTGCGCTGCTTCACGAAGGGGGCCTGCGGGTTTCTCTGTTTATTGATCCTGATGTGGCGCAAATCAAAGGGGCGCACAGAATCTCGGCAGACTGCATCGAAATCCATACCGGTGCCTATGTCAATGCGCAGGGGAAGAACCGGGAGGTCGAACGGCACCACATTCAGGAAGCGGCGCGGCTGGCCAAAAGACTGGGGATGGAGGTACACGCCGGACATGGACTGGATTATCAGAATGTCGCGGAGGTGGCCGCTATTCCCGAAATTGGGGTATTCAACATTGGCCACAGCATTGTGGCTCGCGCTGTGCTGGTGGGGATGGCGCAGGCTGTGCGCGAGATGAAAACGTTACTTCAACCGCTCTCCTCCACATGATGATCGTGGGCATTGGCATTGATCTGGTCAGAATATCGCGCATTCAGGCCGTTGCGGATCGCTTTGGCGATCACTTCTTGGATCGTGTCTTCACCTCCGAAGAGCAGGCCTATTGCTCTAGGCATCACAGACCCGCGATTCATCTCTCCGGACGATTCGCCGTCAAGGAGGCCCTTTTGAAGGCGCTGGGCACCGGTTTACGACAGGGCCTCGGATGGCGAGAGATTGAGACCTGCCAAAATGCCGATGGGAAGCCGGAAGTGCGGCTACACGGCGCAACCCGTCGTCTGGCCGAAGCACGCCAGATACAACAGGTGTTTGTCAGTATCGCGCATGACCCCGACTATGCGATTGCCCAGGTGATGCTGGTCGCACTGGTCGCACCGGTTATATCGGAGAAGCTTGATTGAAGGTCGTCACCGCCCAACAGATGCAGTCGCTGGATCGGCGTGCCACGGCTGATTTCAAAATACCTTCCCTGTTATTGATGGAGGGTGCCGCGCGCGGGCTGGTGGATCAGGTCGAAGACGGTCGCACCGGCCGCACCGGTCGCACCGGGCTGGGATCGGTGCTGGGCCGACGGATTGTGGTTCTGGTCGGTTGCGGCAACAATGGGGGCGACGGTCTGGCCGCAGCGCGTCACCTGCGGATGCGAAACGGGGAGGTGGCGGTCTATCTGCTCCCTCCCTTGGACAGCGTGCGGGGTGACGCCCGACTCTTCCTGGACATCTGGACGCAGAGTGGCGGGGCGCTATACCTCCTTGAAGGTGCCTCAATGTGGCGTCAACTTCAAGACGCCATCGGAAAGTGCGATCTGGTGCTTGATGCCCTCCTGGGGACGGGGCTAACGCGTGGGGTGTCGGGCGATTATGCGCGGGCGATCACCCTGATCAATCAGTCTCGGCAGGTCCGGCAGGCCCGGCACACTTCAAATCCACTGGTGGTCGTTTCAGTTGATATCCCCTCCGGCATCTCGGCGGATACGGGGGAAATGCTGGGGACAGCGGTGATGGCGGACCATACGGTGGCGATGGCCCTCCCCAAACGGGGTCATTTTACAGGGGCCGGATTGGAACATTGTGGTGTTCTGTCTGTCGTTGATATTGGCTTTCCGCCTGCGCTGATTGCACAAGCGGAAATTGCAGTCGATCTGATGACGGCGGAAGATATTGCTGACTTTCCACCGATCCGATTCAAGGGGGCGCATAAGGGAAATTTCGGGCACTTGCTGGTGATTGCGGGATCACGGGGACTGGGGGGCGCAGCACAGATGACTGCTCTTTCCGCATTGCGATCGGGGGCCGGTTTGGTGACCTGCGCCCTGCCCCAGTCTCTGGGAGGGGGATTCCCGATGGAGATCATGACCCTGCCGCTGCCCGAAACGGAGGAAGGGGCCTTCTCGCCACACTCCGAAAAAGAGCTGCTGCGGGCCGTGGAGGGGAAAAGTGCTGTGGCGCTGGGGCCGGGGCTGTCGCTGCATCCGCAACAGATGGTCCGAAACCTCATCGCGCAGACGACCACGCCGATGGTCATCGACGCCGATGGTCTCCATGCGGTGGCGCAAGGCCTTGCGGTGCTCAAAAGGGGGGGGCCGGTGATTCTGACGCCGCACCCCAAAGAGATGGGACACCTGCTGGGCCGGGATGCCGCATGGGTACAGAAAGATCGTTTTGCCGCCGCATCTGATTTCGCCCAAAAATGGGGGGTGTATGTTGTGCTCAAAGGGGCGCACACCCTGATTGCCGCGCCCGACGGCAGAATCCGCATCAACAGCACCGGTAATCCCGGTATGGCGACGGCGGGCACGGGGGATGTGCTCACCGGCATGATCGGGGGCTTTCTGGCCCAGGGGATCACGCCTTTCGATGCGGCTTCCGGGGCCGTTTATCTGCATGGCCTAGCCGGAGACCTGGCGAAAAAGAGGCGAGGTGAGGCGGGCCTGATCGCCTCTGACCTCATGGATTGCATTCCAAAGGCCATGCTTCAGAAGAATGGACTTCCAAAGCAGGAGACTTGAATGACACTCACCCAAATCACGCTCTTTTTTGGACTGATCCTGTTCGGGTTGGTCTGTGCCATGTTCATCCACTCCTGGCTGGACAAACGGGGGATTGTGCAAAACCTTCGGAAACTGACGGTGGAATGTTCCGGGCAGGTCATCCAGGCCCATCTGCTGGTCTACCCCCACTTTAGCGGAAGCGTCGGTCTGCGGACCCTAGTGGTTTTCTTTACCGTGGTGAAGGTGGGCCGAAAACATATTCTCTATATGGTCTATCATCTGGCGTCAATCCCACAGGTTGACTTTTTGTTGATCCAATCCGGGGTGTACAAACCCCTGGTGCAGTCGGCCAGCGCGGTGAGCGCACCGGGTGAAACCCCTTTTTCAGAAACCATCGGCGCACGGCTTCCCGATTTGGATTCTCGCTACGAAATTCGCTCGTCGCGTCCAGAGTCGGCCCGGCTATTTTTTGAACAGAATGGCATCGGAAAGCATCTGGATGCCCTTTCCGAATTCACCAGCCTGCAACTGGGGCCGGATGCCCTGGTGGTGGGAAAACCGTATGACGGCCTATCCGATACGGCGCCGGAGAACATCATGCGAAACGTCCGCGCCCTTTCCACCCTGGCTGCGGCGCTGGAATGTCCTACGCACGGCAGTTTTGATGACGACGGTTCTCTTTGCGCAGTCACCGATGCGAAAAGATCATGATCCTGGTGAGCGATTCACGGGAAGAGACGCTTTGCCTGGGGGCATTGTTGGGAGAGACGGCGATTGGGGGTGAGGTCGTCGGACTGGTCGGGCCGCTGGGGGCGGGGAAGAGTTGCCTGGTCAAAGGGATCGCGCGGGGCCTGGGAATGAACGAGGCGGACATTTGCAGCCCCACTTTTATTTTGGCGCACTCCCACTTTGGACGTCTGCCGCTACATCACATCGACCTCTATCGGACAGACTCCGTCCGGTTCAATGGGGGGATGGAGCTGGAAGATTATTTTGACGAAGGGGGGATCACCGCCATCGAATGGGCCGATCAGGGGGCTGCCCATCTCCCAGAGGATCGATTGACGATTGAAATGCGGTATGGCGATCCGGAGAAGGAAAATCAGCGGGAAATCTCCCTCATGAGCGGCATGGGCCGTCACGCAGCGTGGGTGGAAGAGGTGATTCGAGAATGGACAAGGCGATTGCCGCAATTGCGCGGGAGATGATTGAAAGAGTGTCCTGGTATCGTGAAATGGGCGTTGAAGGATTACGCGTGGCCGATCCTCCCGTTCAGGAAGCACCCCTCACCCGGGCCGCGCCCTGCGCAGAGGTCGTAGATTTGTCCGCGTCGGAGTTGTCCGACGCGGCGCACCGGCTGGTTGCCATCCGGGAGGAAATCGGCGATTGCCAGCGGTGTAAACTCTGCGCCCATCGCACGCATATTGTCTTCGGATCGGGTGATCCAAACGCCGCGTTACTCTTTGTGGGGGAAGGTCCCGGCGCGGATGAAGACCAGCAGGGGCTTCCGTTTGTCGGAAAGGCTGGGCAGTTATTGACCAAGATGATTACGGCGATGGGTCTGACGCGGGATGCGGTCTATATCGCCAATGTCATCAAATGCCGTCCCCCCCAGAATCGCGCACCGGAGCTGGATGAAATCGCGTCGTGCAAGCCTTTTCTGATGCAGCAGATTCAGGCGATTCGGCCTCGGATCGTTTGCGCGCTGGGGGCCCACGCCGCACAGACCCTCCTTGCGACTTCCATCCCGATCTCGGCATTGCGGGGACGGTTTCACCGTCTGGGGGGGGACGGGGAGGGACTTTCGGAGATTCAGGTGATGCCAACCTTCCATCCGGCCTATCTGCTTCGGAATCAGAATGCAAAGCCGCAGACCTGGGAAGACCTTCAAAAGATCATGGCCGAGTTGAAAAAAGGCCCCCCCCCATCTCTCACGGGGGCTGACGGTGTTAAGGGAATAAGGCATGCCTGACCCCATTCGTGTTGCTACCCCACCTAGCCTCCCCTTGTAAAGGGGAGGAATCCCCTCCTTTACAAGGAGGGGCAAGGGGAGGTAGCGGTGGGGTTGGAACCGAGGAACAGAATATAATCGCTTATTTATGCAAGTAATTACTGTTCTGCGCAGCCTCGCTTTTTGCGTTGGCCTGTTTCTGTTCCTGGCCCTTGAATATCGCTTCCCTTATCGCAAACGGGTCCATCCGGCCCTGCGGCATGACGGGGTCAACCTGTTGCTGGGCGTGACCAACGCCGCCCTCGTGGCGTTGTTGTGGGCGCGGCTCCCGCTCAGACCCGAGATGTTCGTCGGACTGTTGCACCGCTATCCGGTCAGCGCGGCTGGGAATATCGTCCTTTCGCTGATTGCTTTGGATCTTTTTACCTACCTTTTGCATGTCGCCTTTCACCGTGTTCCCTGGCTTTGGCGTCTGCATCGCGTCCATCATACCGACCGGGATTTGAATGTGACCTCCGCCTCACGGTTTCATCCTGGCGAAATTTTGATCTCTGCCCTGCTGCGGCTGGGATTTGTTGTTCTGTTGGGGGCGAGATGGTATGCGGTCCTCCTTTTTGAAGGGGCGCTGCTGGCTGCGGCACAGTTCCAACACAGCAACATCCGGCTTCCGGCGTTGTTTGAATCGGTCACACGCCGCCTCTTTGTGACGCCGGACATGCATCGGATACACCATTCCGACGCACCTGCAGAAACCAACAGTAACTATGCCACGATCTTCTCATTGTGGGATCGCCTTTTCAGAACCGATTGCAGGAGGCCGCAGGAGGGCCTGGTCATCGGTCTGCGTGCTTATCCGCAATGTGTCCCCTTTACGAAACTCATGCGGATGCCGCTGGATGCCGTGCAGGAATAGACGCGCGCGAGGTGACCGCCGGGCCGGAATCGTTACCCTGCTCGAAGATGTTCGTTTTTCTTGAGGCGGATGATGACCCCTGCGGCGGTGAGCGACAAGAAGAGGGTGATGCCAATCAGCACGGCGGAGAGAATGGCATTGATCCCCCCCTGCAAGACAAAGCGCGCCAACGCCCAAAGCGTCATGACCAGGATAAAAACCATGGGGACAAAGGTGTAAAGCGGGTTTCGGCCTGTCCGGACGAGCCAGACGGAAACGCCCAGCAGCGAGAGGCCCGCCAGCATCTGGTTGCTTGCGCCAAAGAGTGGCCAAAAGGTGAGATAGGCGCCTTCCCCGGTGGAGAGCAGGAACAAAAGGGGGAGGGCCAGGGTGGCCACGCCGCCGATGTTTCTTCCGATGGGGCCTCGCCAGCCGGTCATCTCCTGAAAAATGTACCGCCCCAGCCGCGTAGACACATCCAGCGTGTCGTAGACAAACGTGGCAAAGGCCAGCAGGCCGAACATGACGGCCATGTCCATCGGCACGCCCAAAACATGGGCAAAGCGCGCAAGCCCTCCGGCGTAAATTTCGGTTGGGCCGCCCGCCAGAGCCGGATCGCCCGGCGCCAGCATCATGACGGTCGCAAGGGCGATGACGGCCACCAGGCCTTCCAACAACATGCCGCCATAGCCGACCGGATGGGCATCGCCCTCTTTCTGGAGTTGTTTGGAGGAGGTCCCGCTACAGACCAGCCCATGAAAGCCGGAACAGGCACCGCAGGCCACGGTGATGAAGAGGAGCGGAAACAGCGGTGCGCCTTTTGGATTTTGAAATCCGACAAAGGCGGGGTATGCAATCGGGTATCCACCGAACAACAATCCCACAAATCCCACGATCAACGAGGCATATAAAAAATAGCCGCCGAGCGTGCCGCGTGGCTGAAGCAGCATCCACACCGGCAAAATCGACGCGAAAAAACAGTACACCAGAATGAGCACGCCCCATCCCTTCGAGGGAGGGAGACCCATGAACTCGGGGAGGTCAATGGGGATTTTTTGGCCACCCCAGATGACGACCAGCAGCAAAAGAAACGCAATTCCCGTCGCCGTTTTCTCCGGCAGCTTCCACCGCGTGAGCATCAGCCCCAGAAAAATGGACAGCAGCAGATAGAGCAACGATGATGTGGCGACCCCACCGCCCACCTCTTTGGCCACGAACGTCGCGGCCGTCAAATCGGTGAAGGCGACGATCACATACATCAGGGAAATCCAGATGAAAAGGAGAAAGAAGAAATAGGCGCGCCGCCCCATCTCTTCCTTCACAACCTCGGCGATGGAGTGGGCCTGGTGGCGCACCGAGACCATCAGCGTGGCGAAGTCATGCACGGAACCGATGAGGATGTTGCCGAGGATAATCCACAGCAGGGCCGGAAGCCAGCCGAACCAGATGCCCGCGAGGATCGGCCCAACAATGGGGCCTGCTGCGGCAATGGAGGAGAAGTGCTGTGGCAACAAAATGGAGACTTTTGTGGGGACAAAATCGACGCCGTCGTTGACGCGGCAGGCGGGCGTTGCACGCGCGTCATCGACTTCGAACTCGCGCGTGATGCGTCGCCCATACAGGAAGTAGGCGGCCCCAAACAGGGCCACGACCGTAAAGGCAATCGTCGAAATGTTCATAGGCCTCCAACCGGCGGATTGTACTCAAAGCCTCATGGGAGAATCAAGACGGCAGTGCGCACCTTGAAGCGGATGGAGAGAACCTCATGGCTTGGCAAATTCGTCCATATTCGCTATAACCTAGCTCGAATGCAATTCAGGTTTCCGAGGATCAGACCATGTTACTTGATGCCGTCCGCGATCTCTTGGCCAGAACACTGGACGTCGATGATCTGGATCGGACGATTCAAAGATTGTTGTCTCTTTCGCCCCCCGCCCAAAAGTCGGCGGTGAACGCGGGCCTGATTCTTTCGGACTTTTCTAAAAAGGCGGCGGTGGCCTACTTCCAAGCCGTCCCCGATGTGCTGCGAGCCCTGTCGCCCGATGTGCCCGATGCGTCGGAAGTCCCCGATACACTCGACGGCTGGGTGGGGATGGGGATTCAGATCGCCGAAAAATCGGCGGCCACGGGGATCAAATTCTTCCGGCAGGGGGCCTCCGTCTTCTCCCGCATTCCCGACCGCAACCTGCAAGCGCGCTTCATTGCGCAGGGGATGGTGCTCGCCCGTCAGGATGCGCATCTGGCGTTTGAATACTACCAGCAGGCCCCGGCGCTGTTGGCCGCCGTCCCGCTGGTACCTTCGGCGCTGGCCCGGTGGGCCGAGCAGGGCATCGCACTGGGCCAGCAGGATTACACGCTGGGCGTTGAATACTTCCGCATCAGTCCGGAGCTGCTTCAGGTCCTGCCGATCCACCTGCTGCCGCGCTGGGTGTCGGTCGTACTGCATATCTCACAGGGGCCGTACATCTCGCAGGGGCCGCACCCCTCGCAGGGGTCGCACCCCCGGTCGCTTTATACGGCGCTGCTGTTTATCCGAAAAAGTCCGGCGGTCTTTGCCGGGGTGACGGGCAAGCGGTCTGCACCTCTCGCAGGGTCCGCACCCCTCGCAGAGGTCGCACCTCTTGCAGGGGCCGCCGTTGTGATGGAGCTGCTGCTGGCGTTGACCGCCGAGATTGCGGCGCAACGTCCTGATCTGGCCGAAACGGTTTTTACCTCCGCAGTCAATGTGTTGGCCGATTTCGCCGCACACCTGTTGGACGAAGTGCTGCTTTCGCGGGCCATGCAAATCGCCCGATTCGATGCGGAGCTTGCTGCCACGTTCTTCCAAAATGGGGGCAACATCCTCGCCAGACTGGGTACGTCCACTTCCCACTTTTCTGCGTGGGTGGATGAGGGCATCGCGCTGCTGATGGCCGACCCGATTGCGGCCCGAAGTTACTTTGCGCTGGAATCCAAGTCGGCCCAAACGGCCATTGACCGACTGCGCGGCGGCGTGTCGCTCGCTTTGGTCACTGGCACGCTCACGGTTTTTGCCCGGGCGCTCTGCGGTCAACCGGTGGCCATTGCGCCCTGTATCTCAGACGAGCGGGGGAGGTCGGATGCGCCGACCACCGACGGTCAGACGATTTATCTGCCCGCGCAGATCGGCTATTTTCCGGACGACGCACGGAATCGGGCGTGGTACACCGTGGCCACGGCGTTTCAGGCAGGCTTTTTGGAATTTGGAACCTTCTCGCCCCTGCCGCTTTCGGCCACCGACCTGCCGGAGACCGCCGACCTGATCGAATCGCTCCAGATCAAATATCAAACACGCGGCGGGTTTTCGGGCCTCACCTCCTTCTTCTCCCTCTTCCCTGAGCCGGATTTTGCGCGGGCGCTGTTTGAGATTGCCGAGGGGTCGCGCGTCGAATTCCATCTCAAAGAGACCTACCCCGGTCTGCGCGCGGCACTCGTCCAGATGCGCGAGGCCGATCTTTCCACCTGTCGGACGCTCATGGGCCTCACGCCACGGGGTGCGGTGGTGGAGTTGCTGCGCCAGATTGCCCTGGCCGGAAAGACGCGGGAGGCCATCCCGCCGGAGCTGCAAGCGCTCGTTTTTGATGCCTGCCGAATGCTGGGCGCGGTTCAAAGTTCGGAGGCGACGGTTGCCATGTCAATGCAGGCGGTGGCGCGTGTCTATGACCTGTTGCGGGATGAGAGCGATCTGCCGGAGGCGTCGGGCGAGATGGAGCCGTTTGAAGATCGTGGCCCACAGCGGCGGGGGGATGGCGCAGGGGGCGGAGAGATTCGCCCCTCGACCCGTGGACATCTCGATCCCGAACGGGTGGAGAAGACGCAGGCGGCGCAAAAGGCGCAACTTCAGGCTGCGGGCCTGCTGAAGAAATTAAAAGAGGCGGGGCTGGATCAGGTCGGGGCAATGGGAGGGCCTCGCGTCGCACCTTCCGACAAGGCCGACGGCGTTTCCCCTTCAACACACGCTGACCCCGCGCCGCTTTCGGCCCTGACGCCCGCCGAAGGCGATGACGCGGCCCCCGCAGCCGGAGCGGGGCCGGACGATCTGGGTGTTCGCTACGACGAGTGGGACGTTCAGGCCGACGATTATCGGCCTGCCTGGTGCCGCGTGATCGAACGGGGCGTTCCCGAAGGGGAAGGAGAAGCGGTGACCGTTTCAACCTGCGGTGCGCGATTGATCTTGACGGCGTTTGAGCGGATGCGCCCCGTGGGACTTGCGCGGGTGCGCGGCGCGCGCGACGGTGATGCGTTTGACCTCGACCGCCTGGTGTCCGCACGGGTGGCGGTGCGGATGCGACAGACGCCGTCGGACCGGATTTATATTCAGCATCAACGGAAGGAACGTAGCGTGGCCGCCGCCTTCCTCATCGACTTGAGCGGTTCCACCGGGCAGCAGATTGCCGATGGGGGCCGGACGATCTTGCAAGTGGAAAAGGAGGCGCTGACGCTGCTTTCGCGGGCGATGGACCTCCTCGGAGACCGCTTCGCCCTGTTTGGGTTTTCGGGGCGGGGGAAGGAGGCGGTAGATTTTCAGGTGGTGAAGTCGTTTGAAGAGCGTGCAGGCGCGGTGATCGACCGGCGCATTGGACGCCTTCAGTCCGGGGGTCAAAACCGGGACGGCGCTGCCCTTCGCCACGCCGCACGAAGGCTCGCCGCCCAGCCCGAAAAAATCAAGACGCTCTTTCTCATCAGCGACGGAAAACCGCTGGACGACGCCTACGAGGGTGGCTATGCAATGGCCGACACGAAGCGGGCGTTGCGCGAGGCGAAGCAGGCGGGCATCCATCCCTTTTGCATCACCGTTGACCGCGCGGGAGCCGAATATGTGCGGGGGATGTATGGCGATGTAGATTACCTTGTGATCGACCGGATCGAAACCCTGCCGCTCCAACTCCCGCGCATCTACAAACGCCTCACGACGTGAGGCCTGTTTGGTCATATTCGTTCTGTTGTGTGGTAGACTGTGCTCATGTCGCAGAACGAGCGTATCAAAGAGGAGATTGGCTGGTTCAAAGTTGTTTTTGCCGTGTCGGTGGCAATGTGCGCTTCTGTCGTGGCTTGGCTCGTACAGAATTACTCAACCGCCAAACCAATCTTACTCGTCAGTGGGCTGTTGGTTGTTATTGGCCTCGGCGGTGGCATCATCTGGGTCAACCGAGTCGTGTTCAAGCGTTTAGATTAACTGGAGAAACTGTAATGCTTTGGGTTCCCATCCTCGCATTGCTTGTATTGGCGATAAGCCTGCTCATAGTCATCCGTGACGCAGCGTCTCACGCCCCAAAATAACTGCGATAAGCGACCATTTGTCCTCCGCGTGTACAGGAGCGTGCCTCGTAGGCATCACCTCACGACGTGAGGATCACAGCGATTCCGCAATAACTTTTCTTCATGACTGGCAGGCCTAGTCGTATCCAGTCTTTTTCCCGTTTTTTTGTCTTTATTCTTTTTTGAGCAAATTCGCATTCGAATAAGGCTTGACTTTTTGTTTAATATCTGACATATATGTTTAATGCAAGACAGAAAAGGCCATATTGCTCGTGTTCAGATGAGTGCTTCTGAAAGAAAGCTGCGCTCTGAACTCAACAAACTGATTGGTTCCATGGCCATGGTCCGTGGCAATCTGCTCTTTCGGGAAAAAGTCTGCGGAAAAATGGGGTGCAAGTGTGCTCGCGGGG